>NZ_RAVY01000059.1:0-46227 GCF_003611625.1 Corallococcus sp. CA054B | reverse complement strand
CCCGACGACGCCGCCCACCGCGCCGTCCGGCACGCCCGGCCCCGCGGGCGCCTGCGGCGCGACGGCGGCCACCTCCGTCGCGGCCGGCGTCTCCACCTGCTCCACCACCGGCTCTGGCTCCTTCACCGGCTCCGGAACCTTCGCGGGGACCACCAGCTCCTGCCGCTTGGGGCGCGGCTTCTGCACCACCGGCTTCACGGGCTCCGGGGTCGCCTGCTTCAGCGCCCCACCGCCCAGCGGCGGCGGAGGCGGGGCGTACGCCATCAGCACCAGCTCCGGCTCCGGCTTCTTGACCACCGGCGGCGCCTGGGTCGACACCATCAACCCCACCGCCACCGCCAGCACGTGCGCCACGGTCGCGGTCAGCAGGGCCCCGCTCCAGCGACCCCATCCCGTCTCGGCCGTCGCGGTCGCTGACTGGAAGAGCCCCACAGGGCTCCGCGCCGCATCCGCACGGGCGGTCACTGCTTGCGGCAGCGCCGGGGCGGCACCCAATCGGTCGTCGAAGTTGAGAATGGTTCGCATTTTCGGTCGCCGAAAGGGGATATCCCCTGGGGGGTGGCAACGTCAATCTGGAGCGATGCTGAAATCATCCTGGCGCGTCGCCTCATGACTGTTTCGTTGCCAAGGGCGCGATTTTCCGAGGTGCGTAAGAGCCCTGCTGCGTATAAAGGCCTTCCGCTGACTCGTTGATTTGTCGTCGCCCGACTGTCGCATCGGGTGCGACACGCTTAACCCCCCCACCCATGACGCCGGCCCTTCCCCACACCGGGCGTGAAGCCCCCCGCGAGATCAGGTTCGCCCTGGCGGCGGCCGTGTGCGCGGCGGTGCTGGCCGGACTCCTGGGGATGGTGGGGCTCTCGTCAGCGCCCCGCCACGGCACGCGCCAGGAGGTTGCTGCGCCCCGGACGCATGCGGTGTCGCGCATGCCGCCCCCTCCGAAGCTGGGGTGGGAGGTCGCGGGGCTGCTGCATGGCTCGCACATGGCCGCGCCGCGGGCGGGCTCGCGCGATCAGGTGGATGGCGGTGGTGCCGGCCTCCGCCCCTCAACGCCCTTCGCACCCCGGCTGGACACGCTGCGCGCGATCCTCGCGCGCCATGACGCGCGGATGCTGGCGCGGGCCGAGGGCCTGCTTGCCCGGGCGCTGCCCTCCCGTCTCACGCCGCTGGCGGACCGTCCCCGGACGGTGAACTGCCCGGCCCAGGGTCCACCCGTCTGGGGCTGAGCGGTTCTTTGCGTTCGCAGGCCCGCGCCCGTCTCCGACCCGGTGTGACCCCCGGGAGCAGGTGGGCGGGCCTTCCACATCACAACCCTTCCAGCACGCGGTCTGCACTTCGCGGCCGCGCGAGACCTTCTTCCATGTCTTCCTCCCCTCCCCCCGAACCCATCTCCACCCCTTCGCAGCAGCCCCAGCAGGGCGGCTCCACCCACGATCAGTGGCAGGGCGCGCGCCTGTTGTGGAGCGGACTGCTGTGCCTGGTCATCATCGTCGGGGCCATTGCCCTCGAGCGATGCAGCTGAGTCCGCCCTAACTTCCTGTAGTTCCGGCCCCGCGCAGCGCGGGCGGGGCCGGTCATCGCGAGCCCATCACCTCCAGAGGCGCCCCCATGCACGACGCCCACGCGTTCCTCCAAGCCCTCGCCACCGTCCTTTGTGTCGCGGCGGTCACCACGGTCCTCTTCCAGCGCCTGCGCCAGCCGGTGGTGCTGGGCTATATCCTCGCGGGCTTCATCATAGGGCCGCACGTCCCCATCCCCCTGGTGGCGGACCCGGGCATCGTGCAGACGCTGTCGGAGCTGGGCGTCATCCTGCTGATGTTCTCGCTAGGGCTGGAGTTCAGCCTGCGGCGGCTGTTCCAGGTGGGGCCCACCGCAGGGATCACCGCCGTCATCCAGTGCAGCGTGATGGTGTGGCTGGGCTTCGTCACCGGCCGCGCCTTCGGCTGGACGATGCTGGAGAGCCTGTTCGCCGGCTCCTGCATCGCCATCTCCAGCACCACCATCATCGCCAAGGCGTTCGACGAGCAGAACATCCGGGGCGCGCTGCGGAGCATCGTGGTGGGCATCCTCATCGTGGAGGACCTCATCGGCATCCTGCTGATGGCCATGCTCACCGCGGTGTCCAGTGGCACCGGTCTGTCCGCCGGGGACCTGGCGTTCACCGTGGGCCGGCTGGCCGCGTTCCTCGTGGGGCTGGTCGGCATTGGCCTGTTCGTCGTGCCCCGGTTGGTGCGCTACATCACGAAGCTCCAGCGGCCGGAGACGACGCTCGTCACCGGCGTGGGCATCTGCTTCGCGGGCGCGCTGCTGGCGCAGTCGTTCGGCTACTCGGTGGCGCTGGGCGCGTTCCTCGCGGGCTCGCTGGTGGCGGAGTCCGGCGAGGGCAAGGAGATTGAACACCTGGTGCAGCCGGTGCGCGACCTGTTCGGCGCGGTGTTCTTCGTGTCGGTGGGCATGCTCATCGACCCGGCGCTCATCCGCGAGCACTGGCTGGCCATCGCGGTGCTCACCGGCGTGGTCGTCCTGGGGAAGATCCTCAGCGTGTCGCTGGGCGCGTTCTTCACCGGCAACGGCACGCGCACGTCCGTGCAGGCGGGCCTGAGCCTGTCCCAGATTGGCGAGTTCTCCTTCATCATCGCGGGCCTGGGCCTGTCCCTGAAGGCCACGGGCACGTTCCTCTACCCGGTGGCGGTGGCCGTGTCGGCCATCACCACGCTGACGACGCCGTGGCTCATCCGCGCGTCCGGCCCCATCGCCAACTGGGTGGACCGCAAGCTTCCGGCGCCGCTGCAGACGTTCGCGTCGCTGTACGGCAGCTGGGTGGAGAACCTGCGCACGTCGCCGCGCCAGAAGACGGTGGGCGCGCGCGTGCGGCGCATGGCGCTGCTGATGCTGCTGGACGCGGCGTTCATCACCATCATCGTCATCGGCACGTCCGTGCTGCTGCCCCAGGTGACGGAGTTCATCGACGAGCGCATGGGCTGGGGCAAGACGCTGACGCCGTGGATCGTCATTGGCCTGGCCACGGCGCTGGCCCTGCCCTTCTGCGTGGGCATCGTGCGGATGGGGCGGCGTTTGGGCGTGGTGCTGGCGGAGGGCGCGCTGCCGGCCGCGGCCAACGGCAAGGTGGACCTGGCGGCGGCGCCGCGCCGGGTGCTGGTGGTGGCGCTCCAACTGGCCAGCGTCTTCATGGTGGGCGTGCCGGTGCTGGCCATCACCCAGCCGTTCGTACCCGGCGTGCCCGGCGCGGTGCTCCTGCTGGTGTCCCTGGGCGTGCTGGGCTTCGCCTTCTGGAAGAGCGCCACGAACCTGCAGGGACACATGCGCGCGGGCGCGCAGGTCATCGTGGAGGCGCTCGCGGCCCAGTCCCACGCGAAGGGCGACGAGGGCGAGCCGTCACAGGACGTGCTGCACGGCGTGCGTCAGATTCTTCCCGGCATCGGAGAACCGGAGTCGGTGGCGCTCGGCGAGTCCAGCGCGGCGGTGGGCCGCACCCTGGCGGAGCTCAACCTGCGCGGCATGACGGGGGCCACGGTGCTGGCCATCCGCCGGGGCGACGCGGGCGTGCTGGTGCCCACCGCGCAGGAGGTGCTGCGCGCGGGTGACATCCTCGCGCTCGCGGGGACGCACGAGGCCATCGACGCGGCGAAAGGCGTTCTCGGCTGAGGCGGGGCCCCGGATGCAATGGGGGACGCGGCCGTCCGTAGCAAGGGCATGCCGCTCCCCTTCCGCGTTCCGGAGGTCTCCGCCATGCGCCGTCCCTTCCTGCCCACGCTGTTGCTTGCCTGCTCGCTGGCCGTGCCTGCCCTGGCGGCGGAACCGGCGAAGAAGCCGGCCAGGGCTCCCGCCAAGGCCATCTGCGTCAATGTCAAGGACGGGAGCAAGGCGGTCCAGGGCACGAACCTGGTCATCGAGCCCGGCGAGAAGGTCAAGGACGCGGTCGCCGTGGACGGCGACGTCATCGTGAAGAAGGGCGCGGTCGTGGACAACGACGTGGCCGCCATCCGAGGCCGCGTCATCCTGGAGCCCGGCGCCAAGGTGAAGGGCGACGTGGTGACCATTGGCGGCGAGGTGCGGGTATCCGCGGGCGCCCACGTCGACGGGAACGCGACGGCGCTGGGCGGCAAGCTCGTCCTGGAGAAGAAGGAGGACGTGAGCGGTGAGCAGAACTCCCTGTCCCTGGTCTTCAACGGCGACGACCTGGTGAAGGAGTTCGTCGGCAAGGCGCTCGACGAGGATGCCGGCAAGTGCCACATCCTCGACGACGAGGATGACGACGACGACAAGGACGTCTGAGCCGTCGTCCTGCCTGTCAGGCGGCCCCCGTCACTTCCATTCTGGCGGGGGCTTGCGCGTGGCGCGGCGGCGCGAGCGGGGTTGCAGGTGCACCTCGTCCCCGCGGCAGACGCGCACGCTCAGGAAGCGCTGGAGTTGATCCAGGGCCAGGTCGTGGTCCTTGTCGCTCTCCGCGCAGCAGCAGTCGCTGAGCACGGTGATCTTGTACTCGTGCATGTGCGCGTCGTGGGCGCTGAAGAAGACGCACAGGTTGGTGGCGATGCCCGCGAGCAGCAGCTTCTTCGTGCCCAGGTGCTCCAGCAGGGGCACCAGCGACGTGGCGAAGAAGGCCGAGTGCTTGGGCTTGAGGATGAAGTAGTCGTCCGGCCGGGGCTTGAGCGCGCGGGCGACCCGCTGGCCCCGGCTGTCCTTCCGGGTGCAGTGCTTGTAGACGTCCGTGAAGCTGCTGCGCCACAGGTCGAAGTTGTCGTTGACGTAGATGACCGGGACGCCTGCCTTGCGCATCCGCTCCGCGAAGGGGCCCAGGCGCTCCACCATGCGCAGCGCCCAGGGCAGGACGTTCTCCCCGCCGGGGAACTCCAGGTCGTTGATGACGTCGATGATGAGCAGCGCGGTGTCATGCCGCCGCTCGTGCGGCGCGCGCGTCTGCTTCCGGACCGCCTGGCGCGGCTTCGCCACGTCCACCTCCTCGTGGCTGAACGCTAATCATCCTCCCGCCGGGGGGTGGAGTCCCCATGCGGGAGGATGTTCGCTGGCCGCCAACATCGCCCAGGTGCTGCGCGCGGCGGGTTACCGGCGGGCGCGGCGGGGCCTCCACACGACTCCCGCGAGCAGCCACCAGGCCAGGACACCCGGAAGCGCGCTGGCGCCGGCACTGCACCCGCCGGATTCATCCTCATCGGGGCCCGCCACCGTGCCGCCGTCGTGCGTGGAGCCCGCGTCCGCCTGGGTACCCGCGTCCGCACGGGTCCCTGCGTCCACCTGGGTACCGGCGTCCACTCCGGTGCCCGCGTCCGCCCGGGTTCCCGCATCCACCTGGGTGCCCGCGTCCGCACGGGTCCCGGCGTCCACCTGGGTGCCCGCGTCCACCTGGGTGCCCGCGTCCACACCCGCGTCGCCTGCCACGCCGCCGTCGCCGGGCCCCTGAGGCAGGTCGTCGTCCACCGTGCGGGCCTGGACGGTCACCACGGGGATGTCCTGGGTCGGCGTGAACGTGAGGGACGCGTGTTCGACCGTCGCATCCGCGTCGTGCGGCGCGCGCACCGTCACGAACTGAGGAACGCTCCAGTTCTCTCGCGTGAACCGGAGCGAGCCACCCTCCACCAAGATCAGGTCACCCTCGCCCCCCTGCAGCGCCACCTTGACCCAGACGTCCACCAGCGGAGGCATCGCCAGGGACACCGTGACCGTCTGGGCTCCGTCCTCCGGGACGGCGAGGTTCAAGGGAGACACGCTCAGGGCCTGGGTTCCCGGCACCGGGGTGACCCGATGGACCCCCCCGTGGTGGCTGAGGACATACAGCGCCCCGTCCGGCCCCTCGTTCACGTCAACGAAGCCGCCGCCCGTCTCATAATTCATGATGATGTGTTCCCTGGCCACGGAGCCATCCGCCGCGAACTGCATCCGATGCAGCATCCCGCGGAAGTCCGTGAACAGGTAGTTGCCGGAGTAGCTCTGGGGGAAGCGCGTCCCCTTGTAGAACATGCCTCCCATCGTGAACTCGCCCTCCGGCCATCGCTTGAGATAGCCGCCACCACTCACCGCGTCCGGCTCCGGCTGGTCCACGGTGAACGACTGCGAGGAGGGATGACCCTTGATGTAGAACTCGCCGTTGAAGCTGGGGTTCGCGACATCGAAGATCGAGACCCGCGTTCCCTTGCGATACCAGGATGAATTGTAATAGCCGCCGACCAGCGTGTAGGTCGCGACGCCGTTCTGCCGCACCGCGCCTGTCGCCGTGAACGTGGCCTCATCATTGACACCGGGCAGGTATGAGTACACCGGCGCCAGGTATCCCGCGGGCTGGTTGTTCTCATAGTCGGGCCAACCCCCATGGGCTCCCGCGCTGATGCTGAAGATTTGATTGGCCCCCGGGCCTGAGACATTGGCCCACAGGCGCCCGGTTCCCGGCTGGAAGACCAGCCCGTAGAGGTTGTGGAAGCCCCGGGCCCAGATGCTGTCCACGTTGGGGCCCGCCCCGTCGTGGAAGGGATTGTCGGTGGGCACGGTGCCATCCGGGCGCACGCGGTGGATCTTGCCCGCCGCGTTCGTCAGGACGTCCGCGCTCCGGATGCCCTGGAGGCTCCCGACCCCGAAGTACAGCATGCCATCCGGACCGAAGGTGAGCCCTCCGCCGTCGTAGTCGAGCACTCCCGCCGGGAGCCCCCCCACGATAACGGTGCGGTTCACGCCGACGCCGCCGACGTCGGTGTACCGGAAGATCTGCAAAGTGAAGCCCGGCATCGCCGCGAAGAAATAGACGTAGCGGTTGCTCGCGAAGTTCGGATCGAAGGCCATGCCCAGGAGTCCTTCCTGGTCATAGTGATTGAATGACTCGGAGATGAAGGGAGTCGGCTGCACGACCCCGTTCTTCACGACGAGAACCTTTCCAGACATCGTCGCCACGAACAGGCGGCCAGAACCATCCGGAACCCAGCCCATCCGGGTCGCGTCGCTGGCCGTTGCGAAGGTCACCCAGCCTTCCTGGACCTCGAGGTCACGAGCCGTCTCGACGGGTTGGGCATGAACGCGGGCGGCGGTCAGCAATGCCAGGGCAAGCCAGGGGGCGATGGGGCGCATGCCGCGCAAGCTACCATCAATCCCCTACGTCCCATGCAGCGCCAGGCCTGGGCTTCGCGCCCCAGATGCCCACCTTGCCGTCATCCATGCCCCAGCACACGAAGCGCCCGTCGGGTGAGAAGTTCGCGGTGCTGCCCTGCATGTCATCCAGGTCCGAGTACGCGAAGACGCGCTGGCCGGCATGGACGTCGATGACCACGAACGCGCTCGTGTCCGCGCTGGCGGCCAGCAGGGAACCCCCGGGGATGAACTCCATTTGCATCGCACCGGAGGCCGGGGCTCCGATGACCCGAACCGTTTCCAGTCCGGGGAGGCCCAGGAACAACAACTCTCCACCGGTATTCGAGGCAACCAGCCCTTGTCCGGACGGCGTGAACGCTACGTTCCAGATCAGATGGGAGTCCAACGTGCGGGACGCCACGGATTTGCCGGTCCGCGCATCCCAGAGGCGAACGGAAGCGCGTGTCGCGGCACCGACCTGCTCCTCGGCGGCCCCCACGGCCGCGAACCGACCATCCGCCGACAGCGCGCAGCCGTAATGGAACGCGGGGTCCTCCAGCCGCCATACAAGCCAGCTGCGCTCCAGGTCCCAGAGCATGACACGGCCCTGGCCGGCGGTGAGCAGCAGGCGCGTTCCGTCCGAGGACAGACACGCGCTGGAGACGGAACCCCCGGTCTCCACCGAGGACAGCAGCTTGCCGTCGGTGACGGACCAGGTCTGGAGGGTGCCGCGAACGGTCACGGACAGGAGGCGCTGGGAGCCGGGCAGGAACCACGCGGCCCGGCAGCGGGAAACGGAGTGCGCGAAGAGCGGAGTCGCCGCTTCCGAGTGCAGGTCCCACCAGCGCAACGGCGTCCCTCCCTGCTTCTGGACGGACAGCAGGTAGCGCGACGACGCATCCCACGCCAGCCACTGCCACCGTGAGTACTGCGACAGCTCCGGCTCACCCAGCGTCCGCAGCAGGGTCAAGTGTCTCGCGGTCTCAGGGGTCAGCGTCAGGGAAGGCGTGAGCATGGTGCGAATCCAAGAGGGCGCATAGCCGCTCAGGAGCACGGCTTGAAGCAGTTTCGAAGGAGAAGGCCGCGAGGACCCACTCCGCACGCTGCGTCATGGTGGGGCGCGCGCTGGGGGGCTTGAGCCGGACCGAACGGGCGGCCTAAGACGCGGCCTCCCCGTCCAGGGGACCCTTTCGAGGAACTTCATGTTCAAGAAGATTGCCATTGGCGTCGTCGCCGCGCTCGCGCTGTTCGCCGGCTTTGTCGCCACCCGCCCGGATACCTTCACCGTCACGCGCTCCGCCACCGTGCCGGGCACTCCCGACATCGCGTTCGGACTGGTCAATGACTTCCACCAGTGGAACCAGTGGTCTCCCTGGGACAACATCGACCCGAACCTGAAGCGGACCTTCGGTGGCGCGGAGTCGGGCGTCGGGGCCACCTATGCCTGGACCGGCAACGACGACGTCGGTGAGGGCAACATGACCATCGAGGAGGCCAAGGCCAACGAGTCCATCCGCGTCAAGCTGTCGTTCATCAAGCCCTTCGCCTCCACCAACATCACCACCTTCACGTTCAAGCCCGCCGATGGCGGAACCAACGTCAGCTGGGAAATGGCCGGCCAGCACAGCTTCGTGACCAAGGCGTTCTGCCTGTTCATGGACATGGACCAGATGGTGGGCAAGGACTTCGAGAAGGGCCTCGCCAGCATGAAGACCGCCGCCCAGGCCGAGGCCACGAAGCGCGCGGAGGCCGAAGCCGCCCGCAAGGTCGCCGAGGCCAAGGCCGCCGAGGAGGCCGCTACCGCCGTTCCCGCGGAAGGCACGCCCGCCGTCGCCGCGCCGATCCCGTAGTCCCGCCGCCATCTCGCGGCCGCTGGCCCCTCGCGCCCCGTGACTCGAGGGGCCTTCCTATTTCACGGTTCACAACCGCCAGCGCTGGGGAGCGGGCTCCCGGGCCAGCCCCGGGCTCCTGCGATTGACCAGGCGATTTCGCGGATCCACCGCGACCTGCTGGACCTTCCACGGCAGCCCTTCCACCGTGAGCCCCGCCGTCGCCGACTCCGGCTCCAGGCCGTACGAGACCGTGACCCGCCGCCGCTCCTCCGGCGCCGAGCCCTGAAGCTCCAGCTCCACCGCGCAGGGATACACCTTCCCGCTCTCCGTCCGGTGGTTCCAGGGGCGGCTCGCCGGACTCGCAGCCCATCACGCCCAGGACGAAGCACGGCAGCACGAAGCGTCTGAGCCAGGGCAGGAGCACGACACGGATACGGACCCGGGCGCTCACCCGGGTCGTCCTGGAAATGAAAGAGGGGCGGCCGTCACTCCGGCCGCCCCCCTCATCTCAACAAGCGCTCACCCTACTTCGTGAAGGTGATGGGCCCCGAGGACAGCGTGGTGTTGTTCGCGCCGTCCACCGCGCGCACGCGCCACGTGTGCGAGCCCGTGGACAGACCGTTCAGCGTGGTCTGCTCCGTGCCCACGCCGTAGACCTCGAACTCCCACAGCGAGTAGCCGTACGCCGTCGCACGCTGCACGCCGCGCATGCGCACGAAGCGGCCCACGCCGGACACCGTCCAGTCGTCGATGCCACCGTCGCCGGTGTCCACCGTCTTCAGTGCCGTCCAGTTGGTGGAGCCGTCCAGCGACGCCTCCAGCACGTAGCGCCGGCCGTACGCGGCCTCCCAGTTCAGCACGATGCGCTTGAGCGAGTAGATGGCCCCCAGGTCGATGGTGATGGACTCCGTGTCACCCGTGGTCGCCGTGCCCACGCTGGACCAGCGCGTCGTCAGGCTGCCGTCCACCGCGTCGTTCGCGCTGCCGAACTCCACGGACGTGGCGTAGGCGTTCTTGCCCCGCGCCAGATTCGTGCCCGCCGGCACCGGCGTGCTGCGCAGGATGGAGGGGGTGCGGTCCGTGCCGTCCACGATGAGGACGTACTCCGCCACGCCCGCGCCCACGTCCGTCGTCTGCTCCCAGATGAAGCGCGTGGACGTGCCCGGCACCGACTGCCCGGCCGACGGCGACAGCGCCGCGAAGGCCGCGGGCGGCGTCGTGTCGTTCAGCGTGAAGGTGAACGTCGCGGACTGCGTGACGCCGTTCGCCCAGTTGAACGCCTTCACGAACCAGGTGTGCACCCCGTTCGCCAGCTTCAGCCCGTCCAGCGCCGCCGACGGCGTCCTGGTGATGGCCACCGGCATCGCGCCGCCATCCAGGTACACCTCGTAGCGCTGGATGCCCGTCTGGGGGTCGCTGCTCGCCGCCCAGGTGAACGCCGGACGCGTGCCGGTGATGACCAGGTTGTTCGACGGCGTCAGCAGGTTGAACGCCACGGGAGGCGTCGCGTCCGTCAGGCCGAAGCCCTGGATGCCCGCGCCGTACTGGAACAGCGGGTTGCCGTACGTGGGGGGCACCGGCTGGCCCGTCGCGATCTTCTGGCGGATGGCCGCGCGCTCCGCGTCCGTCGCGCCCAGGTCGAACGGCAGGTCCCACTTCTCCAGCTGGTTGTTCTCCACGTCCGTGCCGATCTGGTTCATGCCGCGCGGCAGCTGCCAGGGCGTCTTGCCCCGAGGCAGCACGTCACCGAACAGCACGTCCGCCACCGCGTAGCCGCCCATGTCGCCCGGGCGGTACGCCAGCATCAGCGCGTTGGAGAGCGGCACCACGTTCGTCAGCACGTAGGGACGCGGGCTGATCAACACCACCGTCGTGGGGATGCCCCGCGACTTGAAGCTGTTGATGATGCCGTACTGGTCGCCCCACTTCGCGTCGTGGGCAGGGCCAATCGGGTCGCCCGGCAGGTACGGCTTCTCCTTGTCCCACTCCGTGCCGTGGGTGAAGTAGCTCTCGCCCACCACCACGATGGCCGCGTCCGGCGTCACGCCCGCGGGGGCGTTGTCCTTGTAGACCGTGAGCCCCGCGGCCTCCGCGCGCGCCTTCACCGCCGCGTAGATGGTCGGGTCGCCGAACTCGGTGCCGTGGAAGTCCGAGCGCCAGGTCACCATGCAGGACATGTCGTCCGCGCGAGGGCCCGCGATGACCAGCTTGCCGCCCGCCGGCAGCCGGATGGGCAGCGCGCCGTCGTTCTTGAGCAGCGTCATGGACTCCTGGGCCGCCCGGCGCACCGCGGCCTTGCTGTCCGCGGTGTGCCACTGGGACGTGCCGGCCGGGCCCTGCTTGTACGGGTCCTCGAAGATGCCCAGGCGGAACTTCAGGTCCAGGATGCGGCGCACGGAGTCGTTGATGCGCGCGACAGGCACTTCGTTCTCGAAGTTGGCCATGGCCTGCGGCGTGGCGCCGCCCATCACGTCCGAGCCCGCCGTGGCGGAGCGCACCCATGAACCCGAAGGCAACCAGTCCGAGCAGATGACGCCGTCGTACTTCAGCTGGTTGCGCAGGTAGTTGAGGATGCCCGGGTTGTCACCCGCGCCGTAGCCCTCCGGCCCCAAGAGCCAGCTGCCCGCGTAGCCCGGCATGATGCCGCTGGTGCCCGCCTCGATGGCCGCGTGCCACGGACGCATGTGGTAGTGGATGGTGGTGCCGTCGTAGGTGATGCCCGCCTCACCGCCAGCGCCCTGCCCCGGCCAGTGCTTCGTCGTCACCCAGATGGAGCTCGGATTGACCTCCGGACCGCCCTGGAGCCCCGCGATGAGCGCGCGGGTGATGCCCGCCGCCAGGTCCGCGTCCTCGCCGTTGCCCTCCTGCGTGCGCGGATACAGGACCTTGGTGTTCACCTCCGCCAGCGGCGACAGCGTGCCGCGGCTGCCAATGGCCAGCTGCTCGCGGCGCTGGATGTCACCCATCTCGTAGATGGTGTCCAGGTCGCGCGTGGCCGCCAGCGCCGGCTGCGTGGGCCAGCTCGTCTTGTAGCCGTGGATGGTGTCACCCGCGTCGATGTGCGGGATGCCCAGGCGCGTGGCCGCGGACGCCTTCTGGAACATGGGGATGTCCGTGGGCGACAGGGGGCCCATCTGGAAGCCCGCCTCCGGGTACGTCTTGGCGTCGTAGAACATCTGCAGCGCCTTCTCGCGCAGCGTCATGCGGCCCAGCAGGTCGTTCACGCGTACGGAGATGGGATTGCGCCAGTCCTCGTACGGCTCAATCGTCCCGTTCTTGTTCAGGTCGCGCGCGCCGTTGATGAGGTTGACGCCGTCCGCCTGCGTCTCCACCACCGGCAGGTACACGCTGAAGTTGCCAATGTCCGAGCGCGACGTGCTGCCGCCCGACAGCGTGGCCACGACGTACCACTTGTAGGTCCAGCGGTCCGGCAGGTCCTCCGTGAAGGTGAACGACGTGCCCGTCTGCGACGCCACCTGCGTGTACCTGTCCAGCAGGTTGCCCGCGGCCATCCAGTCGTAGTCGTTGCGGGTGAGGTTGACGTAGAGCTTGTAGTTCGTCGCGCCCGTCACCGGGGCCCACGACAGCGTGGGACGGCGGGTCGCGGTGATCATCGCGTTGTTGGCGGGCGCGGTCAGCCGGAACGCCCCGGCCACCGGCGGCGGCGCGGGCGCCACGTACGGGTCCGGGATGATGGTGGGGTCACGAGGGTCCGTGGGCCCATTGCCCGTGGAGAAGATCTCCACGTTCCAGTCCGCGCCCTGCACCGCCAGCGCCGTGACGGACTGCGCGCGCTGCTGCACGCCGTTGTAGTCCACCACCGCCAGACGGATGTCCGTGTTGGGCTGCGTGGGAGAGAACTGGTTCTTCGACAGCGTCACCGTCGTGTTGGGCGGGAACGTGAGCTGATAGGTGAAGGGCCCGGGCGGGTTGCGCACGGACGGCGTGGTGTTGCCCTCCTCCGGAACCGGCGTCACCGACAGCGGCGCGGGCGACACGTTGATCTTCGCGTACGCCAGCTCCGGGAAGTTCAGCTTGATGGTCTGGTTGGTGGTCTGCGTGGGCGGCGGCGTGGTGCCCCCGTTCTGGTAGACCTCGAAGGACCACAGCGAATAGCCGTAGCCCGTGCCGCGCTCCGTGCCGCGCATGCGGAGGTAGCGCCAGGTGCCGGAGACCGGAATCTCCCGCCGGCCGATGGCGCCGTTGGTCACCGTGTTGAGCGTGGTCCAGCTGGTGTCGTTGTTGGAGCCGTCAATCGTGTACGTCTTGCCGTACGCGCCCTCCCAGTCCAGCACCACCTTGCCCACCACCTGGGACGAGCCCAGGTCCACGCGGATCCACTGCGGGTCCACGCCCTGCGCGGAGGCCCAGCGCGTGTTGACGTCGCCGTCGAACGCGAAGCCCGGCTGGAGCCCCGCTGCATCCGCCTCCACGCTGGACGCGGTGGCCGACCGGTTGCGCGCCAGGTCCGTGTTGGTGGGAGGCGGCGTGCCGCCCGTCTCATAGACGGCGAACTCCCACAGCGAATAGCCATACGCGGGCAGCGCGCGGGTGACGCCCTGCATGCGGACGTAGCGGCCCGTGGTGCCGGACGGCAGGGACAGGTCGTCCGTCGCGCCATCGCCGGTGTTCACCGTCAGCGCGTCGGTGAAGGTGGTGTTGTTGGTGGAGACCTGGATCTTGTAGACCGTGGCGTAGGCCGCCTCCCAGGTGAGCACCACGCGCGAGATGGTGCGCGTCTGGCCCAGGTCCACGGTGATCCATTCGTTCGCCGTGAAGCCGCTGGCCCAGCGGGTGCCACCGTCGCCGTCCACCGCGTACTGGCCCAGGAATGGAGCCTCCGCGGACGAGGTATAGGTGGTCTTGTTCAGCGCGACGTTCGTCTGCGCGTGGGCGTTGGATGCGCCCAGGAACGACACCAGCGTGAGCGCCGCCGCGAAGGCTTGTAACAACCAGACACGCGGTGCTTCACGGAGACATGGGCGTGCGCCCCTGCTTGACAATTGCGGCAAGGATTCAGACATTGGGGGATGACTCCTTGGGTAGGAACAGCAACCGCATCCCTGCCCTGGCGACACGCCGCACGCGGGGGCGTGACGGCGGCGTCAAGACAAGGCTCGGGCGTTCCGGCTGTCACACGGCGACAGCCGGCCCGCCCTTCCTGGCACTGCGTTCCTGCCTAGTCCGCGGTGAAGTACAGGTTGTCGAGCAGGAGTGACTGACCGGTCGCTCCACCTTCGGCCGCGAAGGTGAACGGTGAAGAGACGTCGTTGAGCTTCAGGCCCGCCGCGACGAAGTCCGCCACGGGGATGGCCAGGTGGTGCCACTCACCATCGTTGGCCCAGCCGTACTGCGAGACAGCCAACTGGAAGCCCTTTTCCTTGCCCTCACCGATGCCGTGGGACATGCCGACCTTCACATTGGCGAAGCCGGAGTCGGACGACTTCATGCTCACGTGGAGCGTCTTCCAGCCATCGAGGTTGTGCGTCTGCTTGATCCAGTGCACGCCCAGGCCCAGCCACGCCTGACCGTTATAGACAAGGCGGTCCGCGGACCTGCCCTCGATGTGCTCCGGATCTGACTCCACGTAGGCGGTGTTCGCGTAGAGGTAGAGCTTGGCGTCGATGTCGTCGAAGACGATCACCTCCGAGCGGCCCGTCTCGTAGAAGATGCCCACCATCAGGCGGCGCTGGCCGGCCTCGTAGGGGAACGGCCCCGGCAGCAGGTCCGCGGGCTGCGTCCCGCCGTCGGGGTTCTGGTTGCCCGGCAGCTCCTGGCCCGAGTAGTCCGCCGGGCCCGGATCCGGGCGGCAGGCGGCGAGCAGCAGCAACAGGCCCCACACTGGCTTCTTCATGGCTTCACCGCCCGGTCCGCACCACTGGAGGTCTTCACCATCACCCAGCCGCCCGTCACGGTGCCGCCCAGCTCGACGACGCCCTTGTACGCGGGCGTCACCAGGTCGTAGGCCACCGTGCCGGACGCGTCGTACGTCACCGCGTCCGGGAAGTTATCGAGCACGGACTGGTAGGCCTTCACCGCCATCTCACGCGTCTGCGCCAGGCTGCCCTGGTCCGCCCGGCCCCGCTGGTAGATGGCTGCCAGGTTGACGGCCACGTAGTACTGCGCTTCGCCATACGGCCCGTTCGCGAGCACCGTGGCCCATGCGTAGTAGCCCGCCACCGGGTCCCCGCCGGACTGGATCTGCCACTTCGTCTCCGTGCCCACCCCCGACATCGCGAAGGGGTTGTTCGGGTCATCCAGCACGGAGGTGTTCGGGTAGATGCCCATGGCCGGGTCGGTGACCGTGAAGGTCATCCCGTCCAGCGACTTGCCGTAGATGATGGTCGGGTCTTCGTAGCAGCCGGACAGCGCGGCCACGGCGGCCAGCAGGAAACCAGTCCTCATGATGCGTGTTCCCTCAGAGAGAAAGGATGGCATACGCGCCCACCTCGTACTCGCGACCCTTCAGGCCCTCGGTGATGCCCTGCTCGTTGAGGCCTTCCGAGTACTCGTTCAGCATTCGCACCAGCCCGCGCAGACCGAAGCGCGTGGTCACCGCGCCCAGCACCGGCTTCTTCAGGCCGTAGGACAGGTCCCCGCCCAGCTGCACCGGGTAGGTGAGGTTGAAGACGCGGTGGTAGTCGTACGGACCCCAGTCGTTGAAGCGCAGCTGGGCCGCCAGCAGCAGCGTGTCGTAGAGCGCGGAGCCGTCCAGGCCGAAGCGGTGGATCTGCCGGCTGTCCTCACCCGAGGACTGCTGGCTGCCCACGTACGCCGTGCCGTACAGGCGCAGGCGCTGCGAGGGGTTGCCCACCAGGCGCAGGGACGTCTCCCACTCATCGCGGGCCACCGGCGCGCTGCCGAAGGCGACGGTGCTGCCGTCCGCGAGGATGGCGATGCCCGCGTCGCGTGACGTCGGCTGGTGCCGGTAGACGATGTCCAGGCCCGCGGCGAACGGCGCGTCCTCGCGCATGTCGCGGTCCCACGACCAGAACCAGGTGCCCGGCGTCGGGTCGAAGGTGATGAGCAGCTCACCGCCCAGCGTCTCGCGGTTGTCCAGCACGCTGAACGCGTCCACCAGCACGCTGCGCGGCCGCACGCCCGAGTAGTACATGCCGGAGCCCGGATCGTACGCGTCCGGGATGGTGGGGTTCGGCCCGATGAGGGGCCGCTGGTACAGGATGTTGGGCGACACCTGGATGGAGCCGAACTGCACCGCCGCGCCCAGCTGGCCCGCGTAGTGGTTGCCGCGGCCGCTCTCGCGCAGGCTCCAGCCGGTGATGATGTTGCCCTGCTCCGGTCCGCTGTCCGCGACGAGGCCACGGAAGGAGGACTGCACCAGCCAGCGCACCGCCCCCATGTCGTAGGTGAGCCGCGCCTTGGCGCCCAGCGTGTCCAGGAACTGCACCTTGTCCTGGAGCACGTCGTAGCCGCTGTTGAGGTAGCTGGGGCCGCCTTCCGGAGCGGCGCGCGTATACGTGAACGTCTCGCCAATGCGCTGGGGCGCGGAGAGCAGGCCGCCCACGTCCAGCACCAGCTTGCCGGTGGCGTACTGGAAGTTGAGCGCCGTCCTGCGCGCGATGCGCTCGCGCACCACGGAGGCCGTGGACGACGATGAGCCCTGCGCCAGGTCCTCCTGGTGCACCAGCGTCACGTTCACCGGGCCCACGTTGTTGCGGTACTTCGTCACCACGGAGGGGTTGGCGCCCCAGTACAGCTCCGGCCCGACGGCGACCTTCAGCCCGTCCATGGCCTTCTTGCCGCTGAACACCACGCCGAAGGGCGCGTTGCCGTGGTAGATGTCCAGGTTCGGCCCGTAGTTCGCCTCGCGGTAGAGGTTGAAGAAGTCGCCCTCCTCGCCCCAGTGGTAGTGGCCGGTGCGGTAGTAGCCTTCCAGCGCGAAGTCCGAGCGGTCGAACTTGAACTCCGCCTGATACAGCGCGAAGCGATCCAATGGCGACTGCTCGCGCGCGGGTGCGCCGGGGCCCACGGGGACCTGGTTCGTGCCAGGCGTGGAGGGCGTGCCGCGGTTCTCGTAGAACAGGTTGTTGAGCCGGTTCTGCGCCACGTTGCCCACGACGTTGAACGACGCGCGGCCGTAGACGCCGCTGGCCGGCTGCAATGCCAGGTCGAAGAAGATGGATTCGGTGTGGTCCGCGGCGCTCCGGTTGGGCCGCGTCGTCGCGATGCTTCCGCGCGACAGCGAGCTGTCCAGGAGCAGCCGCAGGTTGGACACCCGCACCGCGCTGAGCTCCTCCGTGCGCGCCAGCGCCACCGACGAGGTGTAGCTGCTGGTGAGCGCGGACGGACGGATGCCCGCGAAGTAGTCGCGGATGACGTCCGGGTTGGTCGTCTGCGCGTACGGGTCCAGGCGGAACACGGCCTGGAGGACGTAGTAGGCCGTGCGCGGCTGGATGCCGCTGATGCCGTTGGAGTCCGGCGGGCCCAGGGCCGCGATGCCGAACCACTCCTCGTTCATGTTGTTCTGGCCGGGAACGAAGTCCGCCGCGTAGCCGCCGTTGGGCCACGTCGCGGTGGTGTCGTGGATGGACAGGTTGGACTCCTGGCCGTGCTTCCACCAGCCGTCCACCCACTGGAACACGAAGCCGCCAATGGCCGTGCCGGACAGGCCCTGGCCGTAGCCCTCCAGGTAGATCTGCTCCCACTGCGTGCGCAGGTACTCCGCCTGCGCCACGTGGTCCTCGCGGCCCGCGCGGGCGTCATAGGCGTCCGCGCCGAACTCGCTGAAGAACACCGGCTTGTTGAGCTTGGCCTTCACCTCCGCGAACAGGTCGCGCGCGGTGGGGCCGCGGTAGACGTTCGTGCCCAGCACGTCCAGGTCCTGGCAGTGCTTGGCGATGAGGTCGATGTACTGGAGGTCGCCGTTGGCGATGGACACGGGGTGGTTCGTGTCCCGCTTCTTCACCGTGCGGGCCGCCTCGCCGTAGAGCGTGTAGAGCGACTCCGCGCGCGCGGCGTCCTCCTGGCCCGGCAGGGCTTCAATCTCGAACGACGTCCAGTGCAGGCCGTAGTTGTTCTCGTTGCCCAGGAGCCACATGAGCACGCCGGGCACGTCGCGGTAGAGTTCCACCTTCTCCGCGAGCGCTCCGAGGATGGCCTTGCGGTGCTCGGGGTTCGAGTAGTCGATGTTGGCGACCATGACCCCGTTCACCGGGTGGCCATAGCGTCCCATCAGCGGGTTGAGCAGCGTGTGGATGCCGTAGTTCCGGTAGATGTACTCGACCCAGACGGGCGGGATGTCGTCGAACTGGCGGATGGCGTTGAAGCCCGCGTCGCGGAGCATCCCCATCTCTTTGGCCAGCACCTGCTTGATGAAGTCCTCCGGCTGCGTCCAGAGCGAGTACCGGTAGTTCTCACCGATGGGCGTGTAGCCCCAGTTCACGCCGTGGACGGGGAAGTCCTTCCCGTCCACCTGGAGCTTGAAGCCGCGCTCGTCGTGGATGATCCGCGTCACCGTCGTGCGCTTCGCGTCCGAAGGCGCGGCGGCCGGGGCCTCATGGACCAACGGAGCGCGATCCGGAGCCGGCTGCTCGGGCACAGGCGCGGCGGCGTCCACGGGGCCGGCGGAGGGCGGCTGCGCGGCGGGCGGCGACTGGAGGGGCGAGCCCGCACCGGACACCTGGGCCCAGGCCTGGGTGCCGCCGCACAACGCCAGACACGTCGTCAGGAAGAGCCTTTTCAAGCGGCCTGCTCCACGTCCAGGCCGTTCTGGGCCACGACGTCGCGATAGAGATGGGCGCTGTCCTTCGGGATGCGCTGCTGGGTGGCGTAGTCCACCCACACCAGGCCGAAGCGCTTGGTGTACCCGTAGGCCCACTCGAAGTTGTCCAGCAGCGACCACGCGAAGTAACCGGCCAGATTCACGCCCTGCGCGATGGCGTCACCGCACGCCGCCAGGTGCCCGCGCAGGTACTCCACGCGCTGCACGTCGTGCACGCGGCCGTCCGCGCTGGGGGCCGTGGAGTACGCGCAGCCGTTCTCCGTGATGTAGATGGGGCCCGGCTTGTATTCCTTCTCCAGGTGCACCAGCAGGCGCGTGAGGGAGGCCGGGCAGACCTCCCAGTCCATGTCCGTCTTGTCCGGGCGCACGAACACGGTGCGCGGCGCGTTCTGCTCTTCCGGGATGCGGTTGCTGCGCAGGACGGCGCGCGAATAGAAGTTCACGCCCAGGAAGTCGGTGGGCGCGGCGATGGTCTCCAGGTCGCCGGGCTGGATGAAGTCCAGGTGCGGGGACGCGATGCGGCCCGCCTTCACGTGGTCTTCAATCACGTCCTGCGGGTAGCCCCGGCCGTAGAGCGGCTCCAGGAACCAGCGGTTGAAGCCGCCGTCGAAGTCGCGGGTCGCGTCCGCGTCCTCCGGGCTTGGCGACGCGGGCTCGCCCGGCGTGAGGTTGAGGGTGATGCCCACCTCCGCGTTCCTCACGTTGGCGCGCAGCACCTTCACCGCGTTGCCGTGCGACACGAGCAGCGTGTGCGCCGCGGCCAGCATCTTGGACCAGTCCTTGTGGCCCGGGGCGTGCTCGCCGTTGCCGTAGCCCAGGTAGCTGATGCACCAGGGCTCGTTGTGGGTGATCCACCGATTCACGCGGTCGCCCAGGGCGCGGCTGATGACGTCCGCGTACTCCACGAAGGCGTCACCGGTGGCGCGCGAGGGCCAGCCGCCCTGGTCCTCCAGCACCTGCGGCAGGTCCCAGTGGTAGAGCGTGACGAAGGGCTCGATGCCCGCGCCCAAGAGCGAGTCCACGAGGCGCGAGTAGAAGTCCACGCCCGCGGCGTTCACCCGGCCGCGGCCCTCCGGGAGGATGCGCGGCCACGCGATGGAGAAGCGATAGGACTTCAGCCCCATCCAGCGCATCAGCTCGATGTCCTCCGGCCAGCGGCGGTAGTGCTCACAGGCCACCGAGCCGTCGGACTTGTCTTGGATCTTCCCCGGGGTGGCGGCGAAGCGGTCCCAGATGGACTCGCCACGGCCGTCCACGCGGGTGGCGCCCTCGATCTGATACGCGGAGGTGGCCACTCCCCAGAGGAAGTCAGGAGGAAACTGACGCATCGGCGGTAACTCCTTTCGGAACTTCAAGGTGGCAGCGGACGAGGTGATTCGCGGCCGGGAGGACGTCGGGAGGCGTGAGGGTGGAGCAGCGCGGCTCGGACACCGGGCAGCGCGGAGCGAAGGGACAGCCCACGAGCGGCGGTGCCCCCGTGGTGGGGCGCACCGGCAGCGCGGCCTGGAGGAAGTCGTCTCCATCCGGCACCGCGGACAAGAGCAGCTTCGTGTACGGGTGGCGCGGCTGGCGCAGCACCTCGTCCGCCCTGCCCGCCTCCACCACCGTGCCCGCGTAGAGCACGAGGATGCGGTCGGCCAGGTGCCGCGCGCTCGCCAGGTCGTGGGTGATGAACAGGATGCCGATGCCACGCTCCTGCGTGAGGCCGCGGAGCAGCTGCAGCACGCCCTTGCGCGTGGACACGTCCAGCATGGACGTGGGCTCGTCCGCGATGATGACCTGCGGCTCCACCGCCAGGGCGCGCGCCACCGCCACGCGCTGGCGCTGGCCGCCGGACAGCTCATGCGGGTAGCGCTTCGCGAAGGCCTCCGCGGGCGTCAGGCCCACGGACTCCAGGAGCGACAGCACCCGCGTGCGCAGGCCCGACTTCGGCACCCGGCCATGGCGCACGAGCGGCCGCTCCAGGTGGTACGCCACCGTGTGCACGGGGTTCAGGGACGCGAACGGATCCTGGAACACCATCTGCACCCGGCCGCGGTAGTCGAGCGACGCCTGCGCGCTGCCGTCCGCCAGCACGTCGCGCCCGGCGAGCCGCAGCTGGCCCGCGTCCGGCATGTCCAACCGGGCCAGGAGCCGCGCCAGCGTGGACTTGCCGCTGCCGGACTCGCCCACCAGCGCGACGATCTCCCCCGGCTGGAGGGAGAAGGACACGCCCTTGAGGATGGGCTTGCGCTCGCGGGAGAAGAAGCCGCCCGCCAGGTAGCTGCGGGTGAGCCCTTCCGCCTCCAGGAGGGGCGCGCTCATCGGTGACCTCCGGGGATGGCGGCGATGCGCGTGGACGGCCGGGACACGGACAGCTCCGGCGCCTGCTGGACCGGCGGCGTCGCGGCGTCCTTCGCGGACAGGTGCGGGAACGAGGACAGCAAGAGCTGCGTGTACGGGTGGCGGGCCCCGGCGCGCAGGTTGGCGGACGTGTCCACCTCCACCAGCTTGCCGCCCTGGAGCACGCCCACGCGGTCCGACAGCGCGAGCAAGAGCGGCAGGTCATGCGTGATGAAGAGCATGGCGAAGCCCAGCCGCTGCTTGAGCTCCACCATGCGCTGGAGCAGCTCCTTCTGCACCACGACGTCCAGCGCCGTGGTGGGCTCGTCCATGATGACCAGCCGGGGCTCCAGGGCCAGCGCCAGCGCGATGCCCACGCGCTGCCGCATGCCGCCGGAGAGCTGGTGCGGCCACGCCGTCACCAGGTCCGGGGACAGGCCCACCATGCCCAGCAGCTCCCGCGCGCGGGCATAGGACGTGGCGCGCGACACGCGTCCGTGCGCCGCGAGCGTGTCGTGGAACTGCTCGCCCAGCGTGAGCACCGGGTTGAGCGCGCTCATGGCGCTCTGGAACACCATGGACACCTGACGCCAGCGGAACGCGCGCAGGGCCGGGCCCTCCAGCGCGGTGACGTCCATGCCGTTGAAGAGGATGCGCCCCTGCGTCACGCGCGCGGAGGAAGGCAGGAGGCCCAGCAGCGCGGAGCCGATGGTGGACTTGCCGCTGCCGGACTCACCCGCCAGGCCGAACACCTCGCCCGGCGCCACGTCGAACGACACCGAGTCCACCACGCGGGAAGCGCCCCTCTCCGTCGCGTAGTCGATGCACAGGTCCTGAACGCGCAGGAGCACGCCCGGCACCGGCTTCTCCAGGTGCGTGCGCGAGGCGGCGCTCGCGGGCAGCGCCGCCGGCTTGTGCACGCGCAGCGCGGGGTTGGTCATCTCGTCGATGGCGGAGCTGACCAGCGTGAGCGCGAAGCCCACGAGCGCGATGCACAGGCCCGTGGGGACGAAGATCCACCAGGAGCGAGTGAGCAGCGCCGCGTCGTTGGCGGCCCAGTAGAGGTTGGTGCCCCACGTCACCACGCTCACGTCGCCCAGGCCCAGGAACTCCAGGCCCACCTGCGCGCCCACGGCATAGAGCGTGTTTCCAATGAACGACGAGCCCAGCAGCGACGCCATGTTGGGCAACAGCTCCCGCGACACGATGCGCGAGTGGCTCTCCCCCGTCACCACCGCCGCGGACACGAAGTCGCGCCCGCGCAGGGCCAGCGACTCCGCGCGGAACACGCGTGCGTTCCAGGCCCAGCCCGCCACGGTCAGCACCGCCACCATGCGCAGCGGGCCGGACGGCAGGTACGCGCCCAGCACGATGGCCAGCGGCATGCCGGGAATCACCAGGAACACGTTGGTGGTGAGGGACAGCACGTCGTCCACGCGCCGGCCCAGGTAGCCCGAGGTGATGCCCACCAGCGCGCCAATCAGCGTCACGAGCGCGCCCACCGCGAAGCCCACCGCCAGCGTCTCGCGCGAGCCCACCACCGTCTGCGCGAGCACGTCCTGCCCCTGCCCCGTGGTGCCGAACCAGTGCGCCGCGTTGGGCGGCTGGTGCGGCCGGCCCACGAGCTCCGTGGGGTCCATCACGAAGAAGGGCCCCACCACCGCGAGCAGCAGGAAGAACAAGAGCAGGGCGCCGCCCACCGCCGCCTTCCGGTGGCGGGCGAGCCTTCGCAGGAAGTCACGCATGGGCGCGGGTCCTCGGATCCAACCAGAGGCAGAGGAGGTCCACGGCGAAGTTCGCCGCGAGCACCGCCAGGGTGATGACCAGGAAGAGCCCCTGCATCAGCGGGTAGTCCTGGTTGCGCACGGCGAGGATGAGCAGGTAGCCCGTGCCCGGATAGGAGAAGACGATCTCCGTGAGCAGCGACCCGGACAGCACGAACCCCACCGCCATGCCGAAGCTGGTGACGTTGGGCAGAAGCGCGTTGCGCGCGGCGTAGCGCAGCATCACCTGCCGGGGCGGCAGGCCGCGCGCGTGCGCCAGGCGGATGGAGTCCGTGCCCAGCGTGGCCACCATCGTGTTGCGCATGCCCAGCATCCACCCGCCCAGCGTGGCCACCACGATGGAGGACGCGGGCAGCACCGCGTGGCGGGCCACGTCCGCGGCGAACGCGAACGACAGCCCCGGATCCATGTCGTGCCCGTACGCATGGCGCAGCGGGAACCACCCCAGCACGAAGCCGAAGAGGTACAGCGCCAGCATGGCCAGCCAGAAGTACGGGAAGGCCCCCAGGAACGCGAGCGCCGGAGCCAGCCCCGAGTCCAGCCACCCGCCCCGGTTCCACGCGGCGAGCACGCCCAGGAAGGACCCCACCACGAAGCTGATGATGACCGCCACGCCGGCCAGCCCCACCGTCCACATCAGGCCCGTGCCAATCACTTCCGACACGCGCGCGGGGAAGTAGGCGTAGGACATGCCCAGGTCGCCCTGCACCAGGTGCTTCAGGTAGGTGAAGTACTGGGCGTAGAGCGGCGCGTCCGTGAAGCCGAAGGCGGCCCTCAGCGCGCCCATGGCCTCCGGCGCGACCTTGCCCTCGAAGCGCGCGAACATGGCCGCGGCCGGGTCGCCGGGGGCCAGGCGCGGAATCACGAAGTTGAGCGTGAGCGAGGCCCACGCGGCGATGAGGTAGAAGCCCAGTCGCCGGAGGATGTAGCGGCCCATGGTCAGCGCTCCCTCGGGGACAGCTGCGTCAGCACCAGCAGGCTGTCGGGCTCCGCGTGCGGCGCGAGCCGCGCGTAGGGGTTCTGCTCGGTGGGGAAGCCCGTGAAGCGCGAGGAGTTGGACTCGCCCCAGGACGGGTTGGGGAACAGGGGAATCGCGGGCGCGGTGGCGGAGAAGCGCTGCTGCACCTGGGACATCAGCGCGTGCTGCTCCTCCGGCGTGCCGGCGCGCTCGAAGCGCATGAGCAGCTCATCCGCCTGCGCATCGCCCATGCGGTGCCAGTTGGCCGCGGCCACCTCGCCCACCGGCCGCACCGTGCGCGGCGACAAGAGCCACTTGTAGAAGTTGTACGGCGTGGGGCCGTCCAGCGACCAGGAGATGGCCAGCTGGAACTCGCCCTTCTGCAGGCGCGTGAACCAGGTGCCGAACTCGTACGTCTTGAGCGTCACGCCGATGCCCAGCTTGCGCAGGTCGCGGCCCACCACCTGCCCCGCCCGCACCCAGTCCGACCACCCGCTCACGACCTCCAGATCCAACGCGAAGGGCTGCCCGTCCTTCAGGCGCCGCAGGCCGTCCGCGCCGCGCGTGAGGCCCGCCTCGTCCAGGAGCTTGTTGGCCGCTTCCAGGTCGTAGTGCGTCCACGCGTCCTTCGCGACCTCCGCGTCCTTCCAGCCGGTGTACGCGTCATTGAGGGCGGTGGCATCCGCGGGGCGGGTGTAGCCATACATGGCCACCTCCACCAGCCGGTCGCGGTCCAGCGCCATGCTCAGCGCCTTGCGCACGCGCACGTCGTCCAGCGGCGGGCGCGTGGTGTTGGGATAGAGGAAGACGGTGCTGCCGTAGAGCGGGAACCAGCGCGCGTGGTGCGCGGGATCTCTCGACACGAAGGTGCGGTCCACGGCCGGCACGAAGTTGCCCGCCCAGTCCACCTCCCCCTCCACGAGCGCCATGTTGGCCTGGTCGTTGGTGGGGAACGCGAGGAAGCGCAGCGCGGACACCGCGGGCTTGCCGGGCTGCCAGTAGTACGGGTTTTTCCCCAGCTCGTAGACCTGGTTGCGGAACAGCGTCACCTGGGTGAAGGGCCCGGTGGCCACCGGCTCCGGGTTGGTGAACGTCACCGGGTCCGCGACGTCCTTCCAGACGTGCTGGGGCACGATGATCTGATGCGCCAGGTCGCTGAAGCCCGGCAGGTACACGCGCGAGAAGCTGAAGGCGACGGTGCCCTGGGCTTCCGCCTTCACGTCCGTGAGGAAGCGCCACACGCCGCCCGCGTCCAGCGCCGGGTGTTGCTTGAGCAGGCCGAAGGTGAAGACGACGTCGTCCGCGGTGAAGGGCTTGCCGTCGGACCAGCGGACGCCGTCGCGCACGTTGAAGCGCAGCGTGAGCTGGTCCTCCGACCATGTGTGGCCGGTGGCGAGCCACGGCACCCACCTGCCCTGCGCGGAGCTGAAGATCTCCATGCACTCGTACACGCCCGCCCGGGTGGGCCAGCGCGCACCGGCGCCCGCGAACAGCGGGTTGAAGTTGCGCACCCACGCGCTCTGCTGCTCCACGGAGACGAAGAGCACGCCCGGCGGCCGGGGGCGCGGCTCGGACGAGCACGCCACCAGCAGCGCCAGCGGCAGGAGCGCGCGGGCGAACCTCACTGCGCGGCCCTTTCGTAGACGCGCACGTAGTCCACCTTCATCGTCTGCGGGAACACCGTCTTGGCGTCCGGCGGCCCCACGAACGAGCCACCCACCGCGATGTTCAGGATGATGAAGTGCGGATGGTCGTAGACCCACTTCCGGCCGGCGGGCAGGCTCTTCGGCGTCACCTCGAAGAAGACGGTGTCGTCCACGATGAAGCGCAAGAGCTCCGGCTCCCACTCCACCGCGTAGATGTGGAAGTCCTCGGCGAGCGGCGGCCCGGAGACGGCGTGCTGGCGGCCGATGTTCGAGCCACCCGAGTAGCCCGGCCCGTGCACCGCGCTGCTCACGACGGAGGGGATCTGCCCCTTGTGCTCCATGATGTCGATCTCGCCGCAGGCCGGCCAACCGACGGAGTCCACGTCCGCGCCCAGCAGCCAGAACGCCGGCCAGATACCCCGGCCCGTGGGCAGCTTGATGCGCGCCTCGATGCGGCCGTAGGCCTTGGAGTAGCGGTTCTTCGTCGTCAGGCGCGCGGACGTGTAGTCGTTGTTGCCGTAGCGCTCACGGCGCGCGGTGATGGCCAGGTGACCCTCGCCGTCCAGCGACGCGTTCTCCGCCCGATTGGTGTTGTACTCGTACTGGCCGTTGCCCCACCCGTCCCCGCCCACGTCCGGGACCCAGCGCTCCTTCGCGGGCAGCGAGCCCGCCGGACCGTCGAACTCGTCCTGCCAGACGATCTCCCAGCCCCTGCCCGGCTGCTCTGTCACTGGCCTGGGTTGCTCGTTTTGCTTGTTATCCAGACCTGCTGCCGGATCACACGAAGCCATTCCCAGGCCCGAGAGGGCCAGGGCGAGGACAAGACGGCGCGAAGTCATGCACTTCTCCCGACGTTCTGCGTGGGAAAGAGGGAGCGATCGCGCAGCGCCGCCTGGAGCACCAGGGTGGCCGCGCCCACGGCGATGGCCCGCTCGCCCAGCGTCGACGTGACGATGCGCGTCTCCGCCATGGAGACGGACAGGGCGCGCTGCCGCACGGACGCGCGCAAGGGGTCGAGCAGCATCTCGCCCACGGAGGAGATCTCCCCGCCCAGCACGACGATGGCGGGGTTCAGCAGGTTGAGCAGGCCGCCCACGGCGATGCCCAGATAGGCGCCCATGCCGTCGATGATCTGCTTCGCGGCGGCGTCGCCCGTGCGGGCGCCCTCCACCAGGTCGCGCACGGTGGGGCCCTTGCGGCCGCGCGTGCCCATGAGCTCGCGCGCGCGCTCCGTGAGCGCCGTGGAGCCAATGAGGGTGACGAGGCAGCCCCTGAGGCCGCACACACAGAGCGGCCCGTTGGAGTCCACCGGGATGTGGCCGATCTCACCGGCCGTTCCGCCGGCGCCCCGGTACACGTCGCCGTGGATGATGTGACCGGCGCCGATACCGGTGGCCAGCTTGATGTACGTGAGGTCCTCGCCGTTGGCGCCCGCGCCCCAGAAGCACTCCGACAGCGCGCCGAGGTTCGCGTCGTTGTCCACGAACACCGGCATGTCGAAGGTGGTCTCGAACCACGCCTTCACGTCCACGTGCTTCCACGCGGGGAGGATGAGGGGGGACATCTTGCCGGGAGCCGCCGGGTGCACGGGGCTGGGCACGGCCACCCCCATGCCGACGACGGAGCGGCGCGGGACGCGCTCGGCGTCCAGGCACTCCAGGACCAGCTCCTTCGCCTTCTGCAGCGACCCTTCCGGATCGCCGCGCACCGCGTGGCTCGCCTTGCTCTGCGTGCGCACGCGGCCGCGGAGGTCCGTGAGGACGACGGTGACGTGGGAGGCGCCCAGTTCGACGCCCACCAGGCTGAACGCCTCATCGCAGAAGCCGATGAGGGTGGGACGGCGGCCCCCGCGGGAGACCCCGGCGCCGATGCTGCGCACCAGGCCCGCCTGCTCCAGGTCCGCGACGATGGCGGAGACGGTCGACGGACTGAGCTCCGTGCGCCGGGCGATCTCCGCCCGGGAGATCTGACGCTCGCGCCAGATCATGTTGAGCAGCAGGCCGCTGTTCTGCGCACGCATGCCCGCCGCATCGACCGTCAACACCGCCGTTCCCGCTTTCATCGTCCGCTCACGTTCCTGGTTTGGCGCACCGGGCGCTCAGGTAGGGGCTACTTCCACTGGATGTCGTCAATGAAGAGGACGAGCGGCTTGACGTCCAGCCCGCCCGCCGACCAGCCGAAGCCCCCGCCGACCGTGCTGTAGCGGATCTTGCTGATGTCCAGCGTGTACTGTGTGGGCTCCGTGGTCAGCTTGACCTCGATTTTCTTCGTCCACCCGTCCTTGCCTTCGTAACCCGCGAAGAAGTTCACGGTCTCGCCGCCGCTCTCGCTCCAGGCGTAGAAGGTCACGGCGTTCGCGCCATCCGGCACCTGGAAGCCCGGGCGCGGGTCATCCTCCCAAGCGTCCTTCGGGAACTGCCAGAAGACGCCGGCCCACGCGTCCGCCTTCTGGGTGGCCGTGAACTTGTGGCAAGCGCCCAGGCCCGCGCCCGGGCGGGGCGTGTGGCAGATGGGCTCGTCCACCAGACCGCCCTGCTCGCCTCCGCCAGACCCCATGTAGCCGCTGGCCGCCCAGGTGCCGTCCACCGCCAGGGGCAGCGTCGTCTGGGTGCCCGCGTCCACTCCGGCGTCCGTCTCCGTGCCCGCGTCGGTGGTGGTGCCGGCGTCCGTCTCCGTGCCCGCGTCGGTGGTGGTGCCCGCGTCGGTGTTCGTACCGGCGTCCGTATTGGTGCCCGAGTCCGGCTTGGTGGTGCCGCCGTCATTCTGGGTGCCAGGCGTGGGGTCGTCCTCAGGGTCACAGGCGCCAACGAGCCCCGCCGTCGCGAAAACTCCAACGGCCGCCAACATCCACGCGAAACGCTTGGTGCGAAGCATGAATCCCCTCCGGGTTGTCTTGCTGGGATGACTTCGTTCTTACGGCGAAGAAATTGAAACCTGCTGGAATCCGCCGCCCGCATGCTGCGATGCGTCACCCCTGCTGCCACACGCCAGAGGAGAAAACGCCGTCTCCCGCCGCCGGGGCCCCTGCCACCTGGAGCCGCCCCGCGTCCCCGCCCATCGCGAACATGCGAGTTCGTTCGATTGACGAAGAAATACCAGCCCCCTTTACCCATTTGCAAGCAGCCGAGAACACGCTCCGTGGCGGTCAAGCTGTTGATGCAGTGCGCCGTGATTTTAGAGATGGGGATGGGACGGGAAGAGGCGCCTGCTCCGAAATGACCAGGAGCGCATCCGCACTGAGCGAGGCGAGAAGACACAAAAATGGCGATGCCCAACCTCGCGCTGGGCATCGCCATCAGGTTCTACGCGTTCCTACGCAGACAACTTCTCAGGGAAGCAGCTGACCCAGTTCGCGCTTCCAGACAAGGTAGCCCCGGGTCCCGTCTTGCCTCTCGACGTGAAGGCACCATGTCTCTTTCGTGTAGCTGTCACCCACGATGCGAACCTTCTCCCTCGGACGGAGCTGACTGACGACATCCGATGAATCCAGGTGGCTATATCGGCCACATGCTTCGCTGGATTGAAGCAGTGGAGCCTCCATCGCCACTTCAAGGTGGCGTGGTTTCCGGGCATCCGTACAAGCCATCATCATCATCATCCCGCCAAGAAGGATGGTTCTCATATCGGCTCTCATTGCAAGAAGTCGAAGTTCGTTCCCCAAGGCGCAACTGATCCAGTCGCAGGGATGGATGCAGGATAGTGGTTCACATCCGACATCATTCCTCCCAGAATCAGCATCGTCGCATACTCCGAAGGAGCAACTGATCCAAACTCGACACCTTTCGCATCCTTGAGTGCTTGCTGACTGGGGTGCGTGCAGTTCTTGGTGAAGAGATTGTAGTCACTGGCACTATTCTTACTGCCAAAGTCGATCAATGCCGCCTCAAAGGCCGCCTCCTCTAGTGGAGTGAGCGGGAGCACCACACCCGTCCCTCTTCTGAACGAGTTGGCGCTCAGGTATTTTGAAAAATCATTGACGGTCATTCCGCTCGGCCCCCACGAATAGGACGTCCCATTCACGCGGGCCGAGACGTGACCGAATGAAGATGCCCCCCAGCCGGCGGAGCTCCAGAAGATAATCTCCGCATCCAATCCAGTTGAATCCGTGAAGAACATTGGATTGTTCAATGCGTAGGCATAAGTCGGACGGAGGTGCGGCCCCTTCGCGAGCAATGGCTCCGGCTGGAGGTATCGGCCGATGCTCGGATCGTAGTAGCGGTTCCAGTTCTCGAAAAGATCCGTCTCCGCGTCGTAGTAGTGACCCGCGAAGCGCAGGGGGGTCCAGAAGGGCTGAGCGCCCGTCTCGTAGCGCTGGTACTCGAAGCTTTCCACCGCCGCGCCCATGGACGTATTCGGTCCGGAGCTATCAGCCGGGCCCGCGGAGATGTGCACGCTCATCCCATCGGCGGGCAATGAGAACCAGGGGGTGATCACCTGGTTCATCTCCGGGTCCTGATAGCTCACCTCCTGGGGGGCCACGGGGTCATTCCAGTAGACCATCACGTCGTCCTGCCCATCATGGATGTCGATGAACATGAACCGGGCGCGCGCACGAACCTGGACATTGCTGTTCTCCGCGGGCTGCCGGAAACCAGCGAAGGTCTCTCCGTCGTCATCCGGGTAGGGAAGCCCTGAACTGTCCCAGGTGGAAAGCCGGTTGACGTGGCCAAAGGGCTGGTAGTCCGCTGCACCTGCCACAAGTCCATTGCTATTCAACATCAGGACCGGCTTGCCCACGATGTCCGTGACGGGGAAGTAAACGCCGCACGCCGCGGCTTCACCGTCACGCCTGCAATCCACGGTCGAGTCAGGCTCGCGGACGTTCTGTGTCGCGCCCAGCCTGCCCCGGAAGACCATCAACGGACGTCCTCCGAGCCAGACGTAATCATCCACCACACGGAAGTTATCATGACTCTGCGGGACGAGTTCATTCCATCCCTGGTCCACCAGCAACTGATTGCCAGTGCCATGGAAGAATTCATCCCGCCGATTGAACGGGTTGACCTTGGCGCGCCTGCGTCCCAGGGCATCGTAGAAGTAGTTGTACGTCAAGCCATTGACCCGAACGGCACGGAAGACAGAGGCTCGCGCCGCCCCCTGCCCTTCCGACGCGTTGAAGGGCGCATAGCCGAACTCCATCCGGTTCGCGGGCTGCCCAGACATGTAGCGACCCGATTCCCTGGTCACCGCGCGCCCATCCGCGTCGTAGGTGAAGTTCGTCTTCGTGTACTGCCCACTGGGCGGCGTCATGGACATCAGCAGGTCCGAGCGATCCCCCGTGTCAAATGCGATCGAGTAGGGGTAGTTGCCGCTGAACTGGGTGAACAGAGAGCGGTTGCCACGGCGATCGTAGCCAAACGTCTGCTGCTCGAAGGCTCCACCTGTCGCGTCCCAATTGCCAGCGGGCCGGGACGCGGACGTCAGCCTCAGGGTCCGATCATAGGCAAACAGTTCCGTCCTGGGCGTCGTCGCCCCCAGAAGACACGTGTCCGTCCGCACGACCTGATCGGCGTTCCACGTATAGGTGCGCTTGTAGATGCCACCGTTGTTGAATGTGCTGCCCGGAGTGAAGTCATCCCGGTTGACGCGCAATGAGCGCACGCGCCCCGTCAGGTCCGAATTCGCGGCGGATGGGAAGGCCGCCGAGCAATTGGCGGGGGCCTGCGTGCCATCATCCCCCAGCGCATACTCCACGGCCACCGGGCGTGTTTGAGCGGGCAACGGGTTGATCTGGTAGCCCCGCAGACCGCCGAACGGCTCCCAGGCCACCTTGCTCACCAGTCGTTCGGTTTGCGAACCAGAGCTCGTGAACAGGGTCACGTCGATGGCGGAGACCCGATGCGCATTCGCATGCGTGCCGTAGACATAGGTGACCGTGCGCCCGTACGGATACTGGATGTCCGACAACCGCCCAAGGCCGTCATAGGTGTACAGCGTCTCCAGTTCCGGCGTGCATCCCGCGTCGCCCTGCCGCTGCCGAAGCTCACCCTCCACCCGCCCCAGTACGTCGTAGCGATACCAGGTGCGGCCCAGCGAGTCGTCGCGGTACCTCAACCTGCCCTCGGAGTGCAGCACGGCACTGCCACAGCCTGACGGCATCGTCCCGCCCGCGTCATAGGCGAACTGGTAGAGCGTCTCACTGACGGGCGTGGTGCCGCTGCCCCTGCGCTTCGCCTGCAAAGGTCGACTCAGGATGTCGTAGCTGTACTCCAGCCACTCGTTCGCCAACCGCATGGCTTCCGTCTGCTTCACGAGCAGGTTGCCGCGCACATCGAAGGCCTGGCGCACCGGTCCGGTGGCATGCGGAAGCTGTGTCTGAACAAGGTTTCCGAAGTCGTCGTACTGGTACGAAGCCAACAGCCCACAACCCGCGACCGCGCTGGCACAGCCCGCGCGCACGGCGTTCACATTGCCCTGGGCATCGTAGGCCAGCGTCGTGTGTTGTTCGAAATTGCCGGGCAGATAGTCGGAGACGCGGTTGAGGCGGTCCGTCGTGTCGTACCCCATCTGAGTGCAGAGGGCGGAGAGGGTTGTATCCGGATTGCGGCAAAAGTCAGGGGCGGCATTGAATGGCCGGCCGGTTGCAATCAGATTGCTATTGAGGTCGAAGCCATTGACGGCGGCGAAGCTTCCCGTTCCCACACCCTGCCGGGCATAAGTGGGGCGCGATTGGGGATCAGGATGATGCGTCGACCGGGTCCGGACTTCCTCGACGCCATTGCGGCGGGAACGCCGCTCCTCGGTCTTCAACGCACCATCAGGCCAGTAGGTCCTGACCGACTTTTCGCTCCAGTCCACTCCAAACTCGTCGTCCGCCACTGCCAGCCACTGGAGCTGAGCTGTCTTTTGCCCACCCTGGCATCCCGCACCCGTCGTTCCCGTCCGATAGCAGGAGACTGTCCAGACTCCGTCAGGCTTCTGTACCGCCCGTACCTGTGCGCCGTCGTAACGCAGGGTCGTCGACAGCCCCTCGCTCGTTGCACTCAAGAGGCGCCCGCCCTGATACGTCATCGTCATGATGCCGCCCTGAGGAGTAACGACCTTGGTCGCGACGCCACGTGCATCGTAATCCCGGTATTCGGTCGTGAGCGGTGACGAGATACAGGTGTCGGACTCACCCACGTGAGAGGTGTAACGCGACATCTTCCAGAGGCGCCCCGCGTTGTTGCTGCGCTCCACCGAGGGCGGCCCGTAGTAGTGGTACTGGGTGAGGGGGTAGTCAAAGCCCGTGCAGCCCGTCGCTTCTGGACCGCTCACGAGGCAAGGCCCCCGGACCTCCTTCAGCACCGTTCCGCCGGTGTCAGACTCTCCAGAACACTTGAGATGGTTGTAATAGAAAATGCCGACATGGCGGGCCACGGGGCTTGACCACGTGCCAGTGGTCTCGTTGAACGTCTGCGTGAAGCCGGAGCGGATCACGGACTTCACGAACCGCGTCGCCGTGTCGTAGGTGGTCCGCGTGACGACCTGGCCACTCGGCTGCAACACGGACGGCATGGTGCGCGTGGAGAACTCCACCGGCTTCCAAGGGCTGGGGATTGATCCCGAAGGAAAGCTGGCGAACACCTGGGCCGTCGTTCCACCCGTGACGCCACCATTGCCGTAGTAGTCCTGACCGTAACCCCGAAACACCTGCGTCACCGGGCTGACCGTCCCGGGAACAGATTCCGTGCCCGCAGGAGCAAAGGTCATCTGGGTGACGTCGTAACGCCCGAGCTTGTTCCGGACAGAGTTCATGTAGAGCGTGCCATCCGCTGGCGTCGCGTACCCATAGCTGATGTCTCCGGCCGCGAAGCTCATGCAGTTGCCTGACACGCATGTGTCCTGGACTCCGTCCAGGATGGCGTAGGGCGCGTAAGCGGTGCTGCGGGAGAAGAACTTGCGGCGAAATTGAACCGACGTGCCGGCGGAGTCGCCTGAAGTCGCTGTCGTCGGCTCGGCCGAAGGCGGCACGCAGTTCGATCCACCGCCCATGGCGGCCGGACCATCACAGTCGCCGGACCCCGCGCTCATGGCCATGGTGGTGGTCGTGCCCGCACTGACCGACGCCACCTTGCCGGACTGATACTCATGTCCCGTCAGGGCCGACTGATTGACCGAGATCTTCCACGCGGTGGCGGTGGCGGTGGTCGCCGTGGTGTCCTCGTAGGAGACGCTGTCCCCGGTTTCCGGATAGTCAATCCGGGAAAGGAGGCCGGCCCTTTCGAAGCTGAGGCCCGCCCCAAGGGGATAGTGGAAGACCGCGACTGCGGTTTCGGTGGGGTCGGAAGAGTTGGCGTTATTGCGAAGATACAGCGTGTCCAGGACGCACTCCGTTCCCGGAATGGCATCCGGGGCGGCATGGACGGGCCGATAGGACAGGCGCAGCCGGCTGCCCTCCTCTGTCGTGACCGTGGAGAGGTACGGGACCCCATTGCCCAGAGCGCTCGCACCCGGGCAGGCGAACACCTGGCCGCCCTGGGTGAACGGAGGGGGCGTCGCGTACGTCAGGTTGAGACGAGCGCGCGGCGTTCCCGTCAGGCGGTCCTCCTCGATGCGGCTCAGGAAGAAGCGACGCACCAGGCCGCCGGGCGTCGCCGTCCACCTGTGGGCATAGATGAAACGGCCTTCCCCTGGCTTGGTGAGGATGAAGGAACCGTTGCTGGCCCAGAAGAGGCTCGCATTGGACCAGCGGCTGTTGGTGCGGAGCGTGGCGTAACATCCGGAGCCGGAAACCAGGCAGGCGGAGAACTCGATGACTTCGCCCTCCGTATCGCGCACGGTCCAGGTGCTGACCCCCGGAACAGCCCCCTGGACATGAACGAAGCTGTAGAGGGTGTGCCACCAGCGCATGGAGCTCTGGCGGGTCGGGCTGGAGCCAAAGGGCTTCGCGACGAACGGCTCCGCGCTGTTGCCCAACATCGACTGGTAGGACCAGAAGTTGTCGGTGGAGACGTACTTGCGCACGAAGTTCAGGCCGCCCTGATCCCCGTGGATGCCCACATCCGTCGCGGTGAAGCGCGTGGTGAAGTCCTTCAGGTTCACGCGAGGGGCGGACATGGAGGAGACGCCGGAGGTCGCGACCGTGGTGCCAGTGTTTTCACAGACGTCCGGCTCGGGTTCCGGAGCCTTCTCTCCTTCTGCCCCGCCGGTCCCAACGCCACGGCCACCACCGCCGCGTGGGACATCCGGGCCCGGCAAATGCTCCCGGGGTGGGGTTGTCAGGCCCCTCCCCGGCAGGGGATTGCTGACGCTACTGCTAGGGCTGTCAGTGCTAGGGCCCATCACGGTGATGGTGCCGCCGACACATTCACCCATTCCATCGGTTGTAGGAGCCGTACAATTCGCTACGTCGCTGGCGCTGGGGCCTCCACGCGGGTTGCCAAAGCCTCCCTGTGCGTAGGAACACACGGGGCCCGTCGCGCAATACGTGCCGCTGAGGGTCCTCGCCCCCGTGACGGAATCAATCTGGGGTTTGATGCCCGCGCAGGTGTTGCCACACGCGTTGCTGTCTTCACACGAGGTGCCACCGGGCGCGCATTGGAAGTTCTGTGAGCTTCCCGTAGCGCAGTGCATTTCGCCCGCGATGTAGCCTGTCTCGCTGCAGGACTTGCTGGACACGCAGCACTGGAAGTTCCCTCCGGCCTGGGAGGTGCCGTCAAGCCCGAAACTCGGGGCCTTCAAGCATCCGTTCGGGCCACTGCACGAGGCCTGGGAGTCCCCCGAGCCCAGGCAGTAGCCGACGTTCAGCCCATCCCCACAACCGCAGGTCCAGCGGACATATCCGGACCCTGGTCGAAGCTCGCAGTAGTCGAACGTGGCGCCCGAGCAGCCTTCGTCCGCTGCGCCGTCCCGGTTGTCATCGCAGCCGTTGCCGCAAGCGTCCAGCGCCTGTGCCGTGGCAGGCTGACATGGACCCAGGCGCTCGTTGTTCACGCAGGTGGCCGTTCCCCCCGCGCCGCACGCGGAACATGCCTGGGGCTGATTGTGGGGCTCGCAGTCACCCCACTCTCCCAATTGCCCTGGAGGCGCCGTGCAGTACATGACGCCCCGGCAGCCTCCAGCGTTGGTGCAGGAACTGACAGAGCCCCCGGAGCACGTGGGCGCTGCTTCCGCCGCTCCCCAGGAAAACAGACACAGGACACACAACAACAACATCCGGACAGACAAAGGCATCGCCGTCTCCGACGGAGAAGAATGCTTGAAGGAAAGAGAGCGGATCAGCCGCGGGAGGGCGCCACGGCGCCCTTCCACTCCGCGGGGGGGATGCAGACTCGGGCGCTGGCTCCGGGATGCACCCGCGAGCACTTCCACTGCGCGGGGCACTGGGCTTCGCCGGTGCACGTCTGGCTGCAGAAATAGCCCTCGTCGGGCAGTGCCCCGGTGTGCAGGCAGAGGCCTGACTTGCATCCGGAGGCACCGTGCTTCGTGCAGTCCTCACCGACCTCATTCGAGGCGGTCTCCGCCAGCGCCGTACGGTGCTCGGCCAGGACGGGCGAGGGTTCGATGGCCGGGGCCGGGGCCGGCGACTCCGCGGAGCAGGCCAGGACGCCCGCCATCAGCCCTCCCAGGAGCCAGGGGGACCGGAGACACACACACCAGAGAGATTTCAAGACGCCTTCCCAGTCGATGACGGACGTGAGGGCGCCAATGATTGAAGTGTCCCCCAGTGAACGCGGCGACATAGATTGTCCATGGCCAGACTGTCAAGGCCATGGGTCGCGACTGCCCTCAATCCCTGTCAGGCTCTCAGTGCGTCAGCGGCGGCGGACCGATCATGCGCCGGACGACGTCGAGCAATTGCTCGATGTCGAAGGGCTTGGGCAGGAAGCCCGCGCACGGCAGGTGCTGCCAGAAGTCCGGCGGGCTGGCGCTCATCATCACCACCGGGACGTCGCGCAGGGCCGGGTCCTTCTGCATGGACTCCAGCACCCCGGGCCCGTTGAGCACCGGCATCATGTAGTCGAGCAGCACCATCGACGGGCGCTCCTGGCGCATCCGCTCCAGGGCATCGCGGCCGTTGAGCGCGGTGGCCGTGCGATAGCCTTCGTCGGACAAGAGGTCGCGGACAGCCTCCACGATGCCGAACTCGTCGTCGACGATGAGGACGGGCCCCATGGTCACGTGCCTCGGCGCTTGCGGATGGTGCGGCGCGGCTTCGGCGGCGTCGCCCTGGCAGAGGACACAGTGCCCGCGCGCGGCTTGCGGCGCGGCTTCGGCAAGGGGGTCGGCTCCGGAGACCGCGTGCGCGCGAGCCCCGTCATCAACATCTGCCCTTCCGCGAAGGGCTGGCCGACGTTGAGTCCCTTGTCCGTGATCTCCAGCTCGCGCAGGGCGGGATCGTAGGCGCTGTTGCGCACCTTGAGCACCGCGATGAGACGGCGCAGCCCGGAGTGCAGCTCCACCATGCGCAGGAACAGGATGTTCTCCGCCACCATGGAGATGCCCTTGAGCGGGAACTTCACCTCCGGCCCGAAGGCGGAGGTGGCCTCCGCGGTGTAGAGGAGCGTCACCTCGCGCACCCGGCACTCGTTGACGAGCGCCGCCAGGAAGCGCGCCACCCGCGTACTGCGAGTGGAGGCACGGCGGAGCGCTTCATAGCCGTCCAGGAAGACGCGGCGCACCCGGCCGCTGCGGACGATGGTCAACAGCTCCGTGCCCAGCTTGTCGAGGATGTTCTCCGTGGGCGGCCGGAAGCTCACCTCCAGGTCCCCCCGCTCCATCAGGGGTTGCAGGTGCAGGCCCACGCCCGCCGCCTGCGCGAGCATCCGCTCCGGCGCGTCGTAGAAGGCGAAGTAGTGGCCGCGCTCCCCCTGGCGGGCCCCCTCCGCCAGGAAGCACAGGCCCAGCAGCGTCTTGCCGCTGCCCGGCGGCCCCAGGAGGATGGTGGTGGAGCCCGAGGGCACGCCGCCCTTGAGCATCGAGTCCAGGCCGGCCACGCCGAAGGCGTCGCGCTCGCGCCTCCCCGCGCCGGGCACCAGGTTGCCGTCCACCATGGATTCCAGGCGGGGATAGACGGTGAGCCCGTCACCGGTGATCTCGAAGCCGTGCTGCCCCAGCTTGTACGCGCTGCCCCGGAACTTGCGCACGCTCAGCTCGCGCAGGGTCCGCACGCCGAAGGTCCGCTGCTGGAGCAGCAGCAGGCCATCCACCATGGTGTGCTCCGCGCGCAGGCCCTTGCCGCCCCCGGTGGTGAGCACGACCGTGGTGCAGCCGATGAGGCCCGTCACGACCTGGAGGCCGTGGATGAACTTCTTGAGCGCCTGCCGCGACGGCGCCAGCTCCTCCGCCGCCAGCAGTCCGTCCAGCACGAGCAGCGAGGCCTTGTGCGCCTTGATCTCCTTGCGCACCAGCTCCGCGAGCGCGTCCAACCCGCCCTGCTCCAGGATGGTGAAGGCGCTCAGGTAGCTGATCTTCCCCGGAACGCAGGCCGGGTCGAAGAACGACAGCGTCTGGAGGTTGCTCACCAGCTCCGTGTGCGACTCGGCCAGGAGCGTGAGGTAGAGGACCCGGTGGCCCTGCGCCGCCTGATGGAAGCAGATCTGGTTGGCGAGGATGGTCTTGCCCGCGCCCGGCAGGCCCAGGACCATGTACATGCGGCCCTTGCGCAGGCCGCCGCACAGCACGGTGTCCAGGCCGGGAATGCCCGTGGACACCCGCTGCTCTTCGCGTGCACCGCCCGGCGTCATCACACGCTTCCTTCCCGGGCGTCACGCGCCAGGCCGGAGCGCGAGGAGCGGCCCCGGGTGGACTCCATAGTCCAGACCCCGCGTGAAGGCTCAACAATCTGGGGAGCGTGCGTTCGTGGACGAACACGCAGGCCCGGCCCGCCGGCCGCTCAGCGGGCGGCGTTGGCGTCCGTCGCCGGGACGGGAGCCGCGCCCCCCGTCAGCGGCTTGAGCGACGCGCGCAGGGCTTCAATCTGGGCGCGCGCCTGGTTCTTCAGCGACTCCACGTCATCCAGCGTCATCCCCTTGGTGGAGATGGGCGTGCCCACCGTCACCAGTCCGCGCGACGTGGCGAAGCGCCACGAGTGCTTGGGCAGCGCGAGCCGCGTGCCGCTCACCGCCAGGGGCAACACGTCCGCCTGGTTCTCGATGGCGAGCCGGAAGGCGCCGTCCTTGAAGGGCAGCAGCTCGTCCGTCTTGGAGCGCGTCCCCTCCGGGAAGATCATCACCGGCATCCCCTTGTCCAGCCACTGCTTGCAGCGCGCCATGGCGCCGGTGGCCGAGTCGCGGTCGCCGCGCTCCACCGGGACGTCCCCCGCGATGCTCATCATCCAGCCCACCACGGGCACCTTGAAGAGGCTCCGCTTGCCCAGCCACTTCATCTCCCACGGCAGGAAGGAGATGAGGAAGCAGTCCGCGTTGGATTCGTGGTTGCTCACCACCACGGTGTTGGGCGCCACGCGGTCCGGCACGTTCCCATGCACGCCGAAGCGCCAGAAGGGCGTGAGCTTCGCGGCGGTGACCCCCACCACGCGGAAGCAGCGGCCCACCACGTAGCGGCGCTTGTCGAACAGGAACGTGATGAGGAGCAGGAAGAGCTGGACGAAGAAGCCCACCAGGGCGACGAGGGCCACCTCGAGCCAGGTCCAGATGGAGAGCAGTGCGTTCATGAGAGGTGTCCCTTGGGCATGAGGGGTTTTCAGGTGAGGACCGCGGGGTCCAGATCCACGCTCACCGGGCAGTGATCCGACCCGTGAACGTCCGAGTGCACGGCCGCCTTCTTCACGAAGGCGAGCGCCGCGGGGGTGGCGAGCACGTAGTCGATGCGCCAGCCGATGTTCTTCTCGCGCACGCCGGCGCGCTGGCTCCACCAGGAGTAGTGGCCGCCGCTCGCGTTGAAGTGGCGGAAGGTGTCCACCCAGCCCGCGCGGATCCACCGGTCGAACTCCGCGCGCTCCTCCGGGCGGAAGCCGCTGGTCTCGCGGTTCTCGCGCGGGCGCGCCAGGTCGATGTCCTGGTGGGCGGTGTTGAAGTCCCCCATCACCAGCACGCGCTGGTTGTCGCGCAGCGGCTTCTCCAGGCGCGCGAAGAGGCGGCGGTAGAAGTCCAGCTTGAAGGGGATGCGGGAGAGGTCCCGGTCCTTCCCGTTCCCGTTGGGGAAGTAGCCGTTGACCACGGTGAGCTTGCCAAAGCGGGCGAACTGGAGGCGGCCCTCCGCGTCCATCTCCGGCGCGTCCAGGGTGGTGGTGAGGTCGTCCGGTTCGTGGCGGCTGAAGAGGCCCACGCCGCTGTAGCCGGGGCGCTCCGCGGCCACGAAGTGGGTCTTCCAACGGCGGGGGGCGCGGACCTCCGCGGGGAGCTGCTCCACGCGGGCGCGCACCTCCTGCAGCCCCACGATGTCCGCCCGGGCCTTGGACAGCCACGGGAGGAAGCCCTTGCGGTGGATGGAGCGCAGACCGTTGACGTTCCAGGAGACGACTCGCACGCCCCCGCTTATGGCGAAAGCGCGCGGGTATTTCCAGCCCCCACCGTTCCTGGACGGACGGTGGGGGCCGGTCACTGCTCAGTGCGTCAAGGGACTTCGGTGCCGCTCGCCTTGTTCTGCGGGTCACGCGCCTTGCGGACGATGAAGTCCGCGCTGTTCACGTTGGTGTCGTAGCTGTTGCCCTTGGTCGCGTCCGCGCCGGTGCCCTCCATGGTCGCGGCGGACGAGCCAGCGTTGGCCTTGCGCTCGAAGCTGCCGGCCGCGCCCGGAGACCCAGTGACGGGGCTCCTGCCTTCCGCGGAGTCCGCCGTGGAGCCGTAGCCCACCGTGTCCACCGCGAGGGCGTCCGTCGGCTGGTTGCCGATCCCGGCCTTGCCGAGGCGGATGTGGCCCACCGAGCCGCCCAACTGGAGGGTGGTGCCGAACGACGCATCACCCGGGACCGTGGTCCCGCCGGAGTAGGAGCCGCCCGTCACGAGGTAGAAGCCGTGCGCTGCGATGGTCGCCCCCGAGGGCAGCGCATAGGTATTGTTGTAGGACTTGCCGTCCGCGCTCTTGTACTGGAGCTTCCAGCCGGCGATGACGACGGGCTCGTTCGTCGGGTTGTAGAGCTCGATGAACTCGTCGTTCGCACCACCGGAGCCGGCAACGGCGAACTCGCTGATCACGACGTGGTTCGTCGTGGGGGCGGCGGTGACCTTCGCCTGGGCGGACACGGACTGGCCGTTGAGCGTGGCCACGATGGTGCCCGTCGAACCGGACGCGCCGGCGGTGAAGGTGAACTTCGCGGAGATCTCGTTGGCCGGCACCGTCACGGTGGCCGGCACGGTGCCCACGTTGCCCGTCGTGGACAGCTCCACGACCGTGGCGGCCGCGGCCGGGATGTCCAGCGTCACCGTGACGTTGGCCGTCTGTCCTGAGGACAGCGACACCGTCTCCGGCGACAGGTACGCCAGCGCGGCCGCTTCCGTCGCACCCAGCACGCGCACCGTGGCGGTGCGCGAATCGCCACCCAGCGTGGCCGTCAGCGTCGCCTTGGCGGAGCCCGCCGCGTCGTCCGCCGTCACGATGACCGCCGCGGTGCGCGTGCCCGCGGGCACCGTCACCTGACCGTTGTTGGCCACGACCACCGAGGGGCTGGACGAGGCGACCTGGACAACGACGTCCGTGGTGGCCTCGGCGCTCAGCGTCACCGACAGCGACTCCGGAATCGTCTCACCCGTGGTGCCCGAGCGCGCGAAGACCGCGGCCGGCTCCAGGGCGCTCAGCGTCGCGGTGGTGCCCGCGTCGGTGCCCGCATCCGTCTCCGTGCCCGCGTCCGTGCCCGCATCCGGAGCCGGGCCCGCGTCGATGGCGCCGCCGTCCGTCTCGGTGCCGGCGTCCGTCTCGGTGCCGGCATCGGTCTCGGTGCCCGCATCGGTCTCGGTGCCCGCGTCGGTCTCCGTGCCCGCGTCGATCTCCGTGCCGGCGTCCGTCTCGGTGCCCGCGTCGATCTCCGTGCCGGCGTCGATCTCCGTGCCGGCGTCCGTCTCGGTGCCCGCGTCGATCTCCGTGCCGGCGTCCGTCTCAGTGCCCGCGTCGATGGTGCCGGCGTCGGTCTCCGTGCCCGCGTCCTGCTCAGTGCCGGCGTCGGTCTCCGTGCCCGCGTCCTGCTCGGTGCCGGCGTCCGTCTCCGTGCCCGCATCCTGCTCGGTGCCGGCGTCCGTCTCGGTGCCCGCGTCCGTGTTGGTGCCCGCGTCGGTCGTGGGCGTCGTCACCTGACAGCTGTTGTTGCAGCGGTCGCCTTCGACGCGGTTGCCGTCGTCGCACGCCTCGCCACTCTCGATGATGCCGTTGCCGCAGACAGGGTTCTTGTCGTCATCACCACCGCACGCCGACAACACCAACAGCACCGCTGACAATGGGACCAGCAGGTGCCGGGAAGACCAGGACATGAAGACTCCGTGTTGAGTACTGAGCCTCCTCACAAACCACAAAATTACAGGCCGACGCAAACCCCTCCCCGTGACTTCTGGATCACGGCCACGGAACCTTCCGGGTCGCCGGTTTCTCAAGACCTGACAGTGCGGGTGGGTCGTCCGGGCCAGCCCGGTTTCAGCCAGGGGTTCCGCGGGTTTGCGGGGAGGCTGAGTCCCTCAATCCATGCGCATCCAGGAAGCCCCGAACGGACTGGGCGATCTCCGTCCCGGCCTCCAGGAGGCCCGCGTGGCCGGCGTCATCCACCTGGAGCCAGTAAGCCTGGGGCAGCGCGCGGTGCAGCCGCTGCACTTCCGACAGGGGCACGAGGACGTCATTGCTCGCGGCGATGATCAGCACGGGCACGCGGATGGACGGGAGGACGTCCCAGGCGTGGCCCTCCGTGAGGCCTCGCAGCGTGCGCCAGTAGGCCTGCGCGCTCATGTGGTAGAGCGCGTCCAGGAACTCGGCGATGTCCTCGCGCGGAGCCCGGGGCCGCAGCGCACCCACGGCCCGCGCCAGCGGATCCGCCAGCGGGGTGGCGAGGAAGGCCTTCACCGCGGGCGCCACCACCGGCACCCAGGGCGTTCCGGCGGCCAGCATCCCCTTCGCGGCGGACAAGGCGACGCGTGAGCCCCAGCGCGGATCCGCCGAGCCCGGCACGCCCGGCGTCCCCGCGATGAGCGTCATGGACGGCACCAGATCCGGCCGACGGCGGTACAGCTCCAGCAGGATGCGCACGCCCATGGAGAAGGCGATGTGATGCGGGGGCTGGCCGTCGCCGCGCGCCATGGCCGCCTCGGTGACGCGCTCCAGGTCGTCCACGTGCACCTGGACGCGGTAGTCGTTGTCGCGCGACTCCTCGCTCATGCCGTGGCCGCGGTAGTCCCAGTGCACCACGCGGTGGTCCTGCTCCAGGTCGGCGACGATGTGGCGCCAGAAGTTCTCCGACGTGCCGATGCCGTTGGTCAGCAGCACCGTGGGGCGGTCCGCGAGCGCTGCGTCGCGGCCCTCCTCCGGCATGCCCGAGCTGTGGGTGTGGACCGCCACCCGGGTGCCATCCGGGGCGGAGACGAGGTGCGTGGCGCGACGGTAGGGCATCCCCGCCCACCATGCGGCCGGGCAGGCGCGGGTGCAAGGGCCGACAGCCCGTTCCCCCGAGGGCACCCTCCCCCGTCCGCGCAGGCCGTGCTGGACGCGCCCGGGCCTCCAGGCAATGGTGCGCGCGATGCTCAGCGTGGAGGCGAAAGGGTTGGACGTGGCGGCCGTGCTCGCCCACTACGAGGCGCACGGCTTCGCGCGCCTGGGCCGTGTGCTGGACGACGCGGGCGTGGAGGCGCTGCGCGAGCGGGCGGACGACCTGATGCTCGGCCGCGTGGTGTACCCGGGGATGTTCTTCCAGCCGGACGCCACCACCGGCCGCTACGAGGACGCGCCCCTGGGACTGGGCTGGCAGGGCCCGTCCCTGGACTACCGCAAGCTGGAGAAGCTGGAGAAGGATCCGCGCTTCCTCGCGTGGATGGAGAACCCGCTGTTCGAGCGGATCGCCCGCGCGCGCATCCCCGGCGACATCGTCCTGTACCGCGCCATCCTCTTCCACAAGGGCCCCGCGGGCGGCAGCAACCTGCCCTTCCACCAGGACGGCGGAAAGCTGTGGGGCCTCACGCGCGAGCCGGACCTGCAAATCTGGACCGCGCTGGACGACGCGCCGGAGGGCGGCGGCTGTCTGGAGGTGATCCCCGGCAGTCACCGCGCGGGCCTGGTGACGGCGCTGGGCGGCGTGATTCCCCCGGACCGCGTGGAGGCGGCGGACGCGGAGGCCCACGTGGTGCCCCTGCCGGTGCGGGCCGGAGAGGCGCTGCTCGTGCACAACCACGTCTGGCACCGCTCCGGTCGGGGCAGGCCCGGACAGAGGCGGCGCGCGTTCTCCGCCTGCTACATGAGCGCGGACACCACCTGCGTGCGCAAGAAGAAGGCCCCGCGCGTGTTCCCTTCGATGTTCCGTCACCCGGTGCGCGGCGGCTGAAAGGCCCTATCATCCGGGGCGTGTCCGGACACCCTGGAGTCCTCGTCGCCGAGCAGCCCCACTACCTGCCGTGGGTGGACTTCTACGAGCAGGTGGCCCGCGCCGGCACGCTGGTGGTGCTGGACGACGTGCAGTGGCTCCGGCGCGGCTGGCAGCGCCGCACGCGCGTCGCCCTGCCTCATGGCGTGCCCACGCCGCCCCCGTCCGAACCGGGCTTCCAGTGGCTGTCCATCCCGCTGGAGGATCCGCACCGCGACACGCGCATCCGCGACCTGTCGGTGGACTCGAGCCAGCCCTGGGCGCGCAAACACCTGCAGGCGCTGGTGACGCTCTACGGAGGCAGGCCCCACTTCCGCGCGCAGGTGCTGCCGCTCGTGGAGCCCTTCTACGACGCCGCCGCGCGCGAGTCCGGCCCGGGGTCGCTGTTGCGCGTGCTCCTGTCCAGCATGGCGCTGTTCCATGGGCCGCTGGGCTTGGAGCCGAACCTGGTGCTCTCCTCCACGCTGGAGCGCCGGGGCGAGGACAAGACGCAGCGGCTGGTGGAGTACTGCCTCCAGACGGGCGCGCACACGTACTACTCGGGGACGGGCTCCACGGTGTACCTGAAGCCGGAGCGCTTTCGCGCGGTGGACGTGCGCCTCTTGTGGCAGCGCTTCCGTCACCCGGACTACGCGCAGGGGCGCGAGGGGCGCTTCGTGACGGGGCTGTCCATCGTGGACGTGCTGGCCAACGTGCCCGTGGAGACGGTGCGCACGTGGCTCCAGCCGTCGCCGTGGGGGCCGTTCGCGGGGGACGGCCCCCAGCCACTTCAGCCAGCGGACGCGGCGGTGGGCGTGGAGTCCGCCGGCTTGTCGAAGCGCACGAAGTAGCTGCGCACGGCGGCGTCCAGCAGCGCGGGATCCAGGCGCGGCGGCTGGCCCTGGTAGTTCGCCATGTCGATGACCTGATCCAACAGGTCGCGAGGCTGGCACGCGGCGAAGGGCCGGTGGTTCGGGCGGTAGTGCTCGTCGATGAGGTAGTCCACGGCGCGCGCGTCGTAGGGCACGCCGCGCTTCTTGCACATCACCTGGAAGATCTCGTGGAACTGCTCTTCGTCCGGGCGCTGCACCTCCAGCTTGTAGCGGACGCGGCGCAGGAAGGCGTCATCCACCAGGGCGCTGGGGTCCAGGTTGGTGGAGAAGGCAGCGAACACGTCGAAGGGCACCTGGATCTTCTTGCCGGTGTGGAGCGTGAGGATGTCCACGTCGCTCTCCAGCGGGACGATCCACCGGTTGAGCAGATCCTTGGGGGACACCTTCTGCCGGCCGAAGTCGTCGATGAGGAGCATCCCGTTGGACGCCTTCATCTGGAACGGCGCCTCGTAGTACTTCACCTCCGGCGTGTAGACGAGGTCGAGCATCTCCAGCGTGAGCTCACCGCCCACCACCACGAGCGGACGGCGGCAGCGCACCCAGCGGCGGTCATACGAAGGCATGCCGGGCTCGTCCTCCATCGCGCGGTGGATGTTCGCGTCGAACATCTTCACCACGAAGTCGTCGATGAGCAGCGCGTGCGGGACGAAGATGTCCCCCTCGTAGCAATTGACCATGCCCTGGCAGATGGCCGTCTTGCCGTTGCCCGGGGGGCCATAGAAGAAGATGGCGCGCCCGGAGTTCATCGCCGGACCGATGCCGTCGAAGATGTAGTCGCGGATGATCAGGTCGCCGAACTTGTCCTGCATGCGATGGCGGGTGATGCGATTGCCGCGCACGGTCTGCTGCTTCACGGCGGCGACCCATTCGTTGAACGGCACGGGCGCGGGACCGTTGTAGCGGTTGCGGTCCAGGATCTGCCGCAGCACGTCCGTCACGAAGGTCGTGAGCTGGTAGATCATCGTGGAGCGGCCCACACCGGATCCGCCACCGCCGCGGATGTCGATGTACTTCTGCCGGCGCAGGCCTTCGATGACCTCGTCCACCAGCGTGGTGGGCAGTTGCAGGCGCGTGGCCACGTCCATGCCGCGCATCTCGCCCGCGAAGAAGATGGCCTTGAGGACCAGCTCCTCCACGAACGTCGCGTTGAGGCCGGCCTCCTGGAGCGTCTTCGGCTGCGCGGGCCAGAAGCGGTTCGTCACCGGCGCATCCGACGCTTCACCGCGCCGGAAGCCGCGCCGCTCCGGGCCCACGTAGTTCTGCGGCGGTGCCGGCGCTGATCCACGACGGTCGGGCCCGGGTCCTCCTGGCGGCGCGCCACGGCGGTCCGCTTCCGGGGGACCCCGGCGATCCGCCTCTGGAGGGCCTCGGCGCTCCATGCCGGGGGCCGCGCGACGCTCAGGCTCCTGCGCGGGGGGAGGCGGCGGACGCGGAGGCCCACGTGGTGCCCCTGCCGGTGCGGGCCGGAGAGGCGCTGCTCGTGCACAACCACGTCTGGCACCGCTCCGGTCGGGGCAGGCCCGGACAGAGGCGGCGCGCGTTC
>NZ_RAVY01000058.1:0-46482 GCF_003611625.1 Corallococcus sp. CA054B | reverse complement strand
GGGGAGGGGGTGGGGGCAGTCGAGGACGGCGTCACCGGGCCGCCGGGCGTGGAGCCCGGCCTGCGGATGACTTCGACTGCGGGGAGCACCCGCCGTGTCTTCCTGTCGTTCACGGTTGTACGTTACCTGATGCGCGGGGCCCGGGCATGCCCGGGCTCACGGCTGGGGGGATGCTGAAAAGTCCACCTTCCACCCGGACGGTTCCCTCACCATCCGGACCTCGCCCGACCTTCCCGCCGAGCGCACCACCAAGGTCGCCACGTCGCCCTCCTGGCGGAGCAGCGAAACCTCCTGAACATCCGGCGGCACCGGGACATTCGCGAAGAACAGCGGGAGCGGCTCCGGCTTCACCATGCCCCCTGACGCGTCGCTGACCTCCTGCGCCCGCGTCTTCAGGACCTGCTGGGTCTGTTGTGACAACCCGGCGTACGCCTTGGGCAGCTCTCCGCGCTGCACGTGCCGGTGGAACGTCTGGTAGGCCCCCACGGGGGGGTCCGGCTGCAGCCGGCTGCAGCCGCCCAGGGAGAGGAGGGCGAACAGCAGCCAGGTCGTCATCGCGAGCGGGCGCATGAGGCCTCCGATTTAGGTCAAACCGCCGCTGTGGGGAAGCGGGAGGTGTGTCACGCCGCGTGCTGGTGGACGCGGTTTCGCCCCGTCCCCTTGGCGGAATACAGGCTCGCGTCCGCCGCGCGCAGCAGGGCCTCCGTGCCCGGCAGGTCGTCCGCGGGCACCGTCGCCACGCCCAGCGACGCGGTCAGCTTCACCTCCTGCGACACTCCGTCCGGGCCCTTCCACGTCAGCTCCAGCCGCTCGATCGCCTCCCGCACCCGCTCGCACGCCCGCAGCGCGTCCTGGGGGGCCGCCTCCGGCAGGAGGGCAATGAACTCCTCGCCGCCGTAGCGGGCCAGGAGGTCCACCTCCCGCAGCGTCGCGCGCGCCGTGTGCGCCACCGCGCGCAGCACCTCGTCCCCGAAGGGGTGCCCGAACGTGTCGTTGATGCGCTTGAAGTGGTCGATGTCCAGCATCACCAGCGACAGGGGGGAGCGGTACCGGCGCGAGCGCATGAACTCCTCGCTCAGCCGCTCCTCGAAGTAGCGCCGGTTGTACAGGCCCGTGAGCGCGTCCGTGCGGCTGAGCGCGAGCAGCTCCTGCCGGCGGCGGTCCAGCTCGCGGTTGGCCCACTCCAGCTCGCGGTTCTTCTCCACGAGCGCGTCCTGCAGCGCCTTGAGCCGCAGCATGGACTTCACGCGCGCGCCCAGCTCCAGCATGTCGAACGGCTTCACCAGGTAGTCGTCCGCGCCCAGCTCCAGCCCCTCCACCTTGCCCGCCGCCTGCCGGGCCGTCATCAGGATGACCGGGATGAAGCCGAAGCCGCCCTCGCCCGCGTTCGCCTTGACGATGCGGCACACCTCCACGCCGCCCAGGCCCGGCATCTCCACGTCCATCACGATGAGGTCCGGCCGGCCCGCGCGGATGGCGGACAGCGCCTGCGCCCCGTCCAGCGCTTCCTTGAAGATGTAGCCGTGCGGGGCCAGGCCCTCGCGCACGTGGCGGATCTGCGCCGGATCATCGTCCACGATGAGCACGGTGCGCCCGGAGAAGTCGTTGGCGGGTCCGCTCCTGCGCACGCCCTCCGGCATCCGTTTCCTTTCGGCTTCCGGCATGAGGCGCCCACCCCCCAACAGGATGCGGTCGTGGCCCGACGTCGCGAGTGTCCCCTGGGGTAGGAACCCCGTGGGTGGATTCTCCTCCGGGTGAGGGGCGCTGCCAAGGGCCCTCGCGGGCACCCCCAGGACACGGGGCCGCCGGGCGTCCAGGGCCTGACAGGCGCCGGCGGAACTAGGACGCGGGTTTCACCAGGCGTGCGCGGTACACGGGCTCTCCGGACGCCAGGTAGCGCCGCTCGCGGGTGGAGGGCACCTCTTCCGGGTCGTACGGGTGGAACACCCCGGCGCCCAGCGGGTTGTGGAAGCCCGCCGCCTCCAGGATTTCGAGCATGGCCACCGCGCGGTCCTGCACGTCGGTGCGCATGTCGAAGCGGCCGCCGGGCTTGAGCAGCCCCAGCATCACCTTCGCGAAGTCGGGCTGCACGACCGCCCGCTTGGCGTGCGAGCGCTTCCACCACGGGTCGGGGAACTGCAGGTGGATGACGTCCAGCGACCCGGGGGCGAAGATGCGCGGCACCACGAAGCGCGCGTCGGATTCAATGACGCGCAGGTTCTTCATGCCCGCCTTCTCCGCGCGCATCTGCGTGTCGCGCGCGTACTTCTTGCGCCACTCGAAGGCCACGAAGCGCACGCCGGGGTTGCGGCGGCAGTACTCCAGCGCGTGCCCGCCCGCCCCGGAGCCGATCTCCAGCTCCAATGGCCCGGTGAAGCCGAACTCCGCGTCCCAGTCCGGGGGCGCTTCCAGGGGGACGAACTTGAGGCCGACCGGATCAGGGAGCAGGGCAGGGCGCATGGCGGGAGCGGGGGCCTCTAACCATGGAGCCGCGTGGGTTGGCCAGGGCAAAAGCGTGCGGGGTGGTATAGGGAAGGGCCATGAAGGTCTTCCAGTCCGTGTCCGAGGCGGGCCGCCAGCTTCAGGGGCAGGCCCTCGCGCTGGGCAACTTCGACGGGGTGCACGTGGGCCACCAGGCCCTCTTCGCGGAGGCGCTTCGCCACGCCCCCGCGAACGCGCTCACCTTCCAGCCCCACCCGGGCAAGGTGCTCCAGCCGGACCTGGCGCCCAAGCTGATTACGCTCCTGCCGCGCAAGCTGGAGCTGCTCGCCGCGTGCGGCCTGTCCCACGTGGTGGTGCAGTCCTTCACCCGCGACTACGCACGCTCCACGCCGCAGGACTTCGAGGCCGCCCTCTTCGACACCCTGGGAGTGGGCCACGTCGTCGTGGGCAGCGACTACACCTACGGCGCCCAGCGCGCCGGCACCGTCACCACGCTGCGCGACGCCGCGGCGAAGCGGGGCGCGCAGGTGCACGTCGTGCAGCCGGTGAACGTGGACGGCGTCGTCGCGTCCTCGTCGCGGATCCGCGAGTACATCCTGGAGGGCAGGGTGGGCGCGGCCAGGCGCCTGCTCGGCCGCCCGTTCGACCTGGACGGCACGGTGGTGTCCGGCGCGGGCCGGGGACGCACCATCGGCTTTCCCACCGCCAACGTGGACACGCAGAACGAGCTGCGGCCCGCGCCCGGCGTGTACGCCATCCGCGTGCGCCTCCTGGCGGAGGCCGAAGGGCCCTGGCGGCCGGGGGCGGCCAACATCGGCGTGAAGCCCACCTTCGGGGGCACGGAGGTCACCATCGAGGCGCACCTCCTGGACTTCTCCGGCGACCTCTACGGCAAGGAGCTGCGGGTGCAGTTCCTGGAGCGGCTGCGGCCCGAGCAACGCTTTGGTTCCGCCGCCGAGTTGGTGGGTCAAATCAAACGCGACGTGGAGGCCGCGCGCACCGTGGTGGCCCGCGGCGACGGGTAGGGCCTGTAGCGCCCTGCTGAAGAGGGCGCCGGACAGCAAGGGAGCACGCCAGGGCGCCTTGACAGGCCGCGCATCGGTTTCCTCTAATCCGGGAGGATCCGTGCCAGGGCTTCAGGCCCCTGCCTCACGGGCTCATTTCCCCCCCGCGGGTCCCGCTGACAGCCGGGGCTCTGGCTGTTCCCTCCTCACGCTCAAAGAGGCATCCCAGAAATGTCCGGTCGACTCGGTGAATTGCTGGTGCGCGAGAACCTCATCTCCGTCCAGCAACTCCGCAAGGCGCAGGAGGAGCAGCAGAAGAGTGGTGCGCGCATCGGCACGGCGCTCATCAAGACGGGCGCCATCGAGGAGTCGAAGCTCACCGACTTCCTGTCGAAGCAGTACGGCGTCCCGGCCATCAACCTGAAGGACTTCGACATTGATCCGGACATCATCAAGCTCGTGCCCAAGGAAGTGGCCGAGAAGCACCTGGTGATCCCGGTCAACCGCGCGGGCCCGTCCCTCATCGTGGCCATGTGCGACCCGTCCAACATCTTCGCGGTGGACGACCTGAAGTTCCTCACCGGCTACAACATCGAAGCCGTCGTCGCGTCCGAAATCTCCATCCGCGAATCGATTGAGCGCTACTACGCGGAGAAGGGCCCCTCGCTGGAGGACATCGTCGGCGACGTGGGCGACGACATTGAAGTCGCCAAGGAGGAGCAGGAGAACGTGGATGAGATGGCCAAGGCCGCGGATGACGCGCCCGTGGTCAAGCTGGTGAACCTCATCCTCATGGACGCCATCAAGAAGCGCGCGTCCGACATCCACATCGAGCCGTACGAGAAGGACTTCCGGGTCCGCTTCCGCATCGACGGCGTGATGTACGAGGTGATGCGCCCGCCCATGAAGCTGCGCAACGCCATCACCAGCCGCCTGAAGATCATGGCGTCGCTGGACATCTCCGAACGGCGCCTGCCGCAGGACGGCCGCATCAAGATCAAGATCGGCGGCGGCAAGGAGATGGACTTCCGCGTGAGCGTGTGCCCCACGCTCTTCGGCGAGAAGGTCGTGATGCGCTTGCTCGACAAGAGCAACCTGCAGCTGGACATGACGAAGCTGGGCTTCGACGCGCAGCCCCTGGCCTGGTTCAAGGAGGCCATCGACCGGCCCTACGGCATGGTGCTGGTGACGGGCCCCACGGGCTCCGGCAAGACGACGACGCTGTACTCCGCGCTCTCCAGCCTCAACGACGTGGGCACCAACATCTGCACCGCGGAAGACCCGGTCGAATTCAACTTCGCCGGCATCAACCAGGTGCAGATGCACGAAGACATCGGCCTGAACTTCGCGGCCGGCCTGCGCTCCTTCCTCCGCCAGGACCCCGACATCATCATGATCGGTGAGATCCGCGACTTCGAGACGGCGGAAATCGGCGTGAAGGCGGCGCTCACGGGCCACCTGGTGCTCTCCACGCTGCACACCAACGACGCCCCGGGCACGGTCAGCCGCCTGCTCAACATGGGCATCGAGCCGTTCCTCGTGACGGCGTCGCTCAACCTCATCCTCGCCCAGCGTCTGGCGCGCCGGCTGTGCCCGGCCTGCAAGCGCCCCGCGGAGAAGGTGGACGAGCAGGCCCTCATCGACGCGGGCATCCCGCCGGACAAGATGGGCACCTTCACCATGTACGAGAAGGTCGGCTGCCGCGAGTGCAACGACCGCGGCTACCGCGGCCGCGTGGCCATCTACGAGGTCATGCCCTTCTGGGACGGCCTCAAGGAGCTGGTCATCAACGGCGCCTCCGCCGCGGAGCTCAAGCAGGAGGCCATCCGCCTGGGCATGAGCAGCCTGCGCATGAGCGCGCTCAAGAAGCTCATGGACGGCATGACCACCCTGGAAGAGGTCGTGGGCAACACCGCGCCGGACCGCTTCTAGTCACCCCCTTCCTCCACCACTTTTCCCCCGACAGGACACGCATCCGTGGCCAACCTGCACCAGCTCCTCAAGGCGATGGTCGAGAAGGGCTCTTCCGACCTCCACATCACCACCGGCTCGCCGCCGCAGCTCCGCGTGGACGGTGAGCTCGTCCCGCTCAAGACGGCGCCGCTCACGCCCGTGGAGACCAAGCAGCTCTGCTACTCCATCCTCACGGACGCCCAGAAGCACAAGTTCGAGGAGGAGAACGAGCTGGACCTGTCGTTCGGCGTGAAGGGCCTGTCGCGCTTCCGCGCGAACATCTTCATGCAGCGCGGCGCCGTCGCCGGCGCGTTCCGCACGATTCCCTTCAAGATCCTGACGTTCCAGGAGCTGGGCCTGCCGCCGGTGGTGGCGGAGCTGGTGAAGAAGCCGCGCGGCCTCATCCTGGTGACGGGCCCCACGGGCTCCGGCAAGTCCACCACGCTGGCCTCGATGATCGACAAGATCAACACCGAGCGTCATGAGCACATCATGACCATCGAGGACCCCATCGAGTACCTGCACCCGCACAAGAACTGCCTGGTGAACCAGCGCGAGGTCGGTGCGGACACGCGCAACTTCAAGACGGCCCTCAAGTACATCCTCCGCCAGGACCCGGACGTGGTGCTCGTCGGCGAGTTGCGCGACCTGGAGACCATCGAAGCGGCGCTCACCATCGCGGAGACGGGCCACATCTGCTACGCGACGCTGCACACCAACAGCGCGGTGCAGACCATCAACCGCGTCCTGGACGTGTTCCCGCCGTACCAGCAGCCCCAGGTGCGCGCCCAGCTGTCCTTCGTGCTGGAAGGCGTGATGAGCCAGGCGCTCGTCGCCAAGCAGGGCGCTCCGGGCCGCGTGCTGGCCCTGGAGGTCATGGTGCCCAACCCCGCCATCCGGAACCTCATCCGCGAGGACAAGGTCCACCAGATCTACTCGTCCATGCAGGTGGGTCAGGCGAAGTACGGCATGCAGACGTTCAACCAGGCGCTGGCCGCCCTTCTGGCGCGCCGGGTCATCTCCCAGGACGAGGCCTTCGGCCGTTCCTCCGACCCGGAGGAGCTGCGCAACATCCTCGCCACGGGCGGTGGGCCGGGTGGAGCCCAGCGGCCGGCCGGGGGAGCGGGTGCCCGTTAGTTTTGGGGCATGAAAATCACAGGTTAGACTCCTCGCCCTCCCCGGAGGTCCCGTCATGGCAGCACCGGCAGTGCAGCAGAAGGCGACAGCGTCCAAGAAGAACACGGCCCAGTTCCTCTGGGAGGCGAAGACCAAGAGCGGGGAGAACAAGAAGGGCGAGATGGAGGCCTCGGACATCGAGGCCGTCAACGCGCGCCTGAAGTCCCTGGGCCTCAACCCGACGAAGGTGCGCAAGAAGAGCGCGCTCGACGGGGAGATCTCCCTGCCCGGCCTGGGCGGGGTGACGGGCAAGGACATCCTCATCTTCACCCGTCAGTTCGCGACGATGATCGACGCGGGCCTGCCGCTGGTGCAGTGCTTGGACATCCTCGCCAGCCAGATGGACAACCCCGCCTTCAAGAAGGTGGTGTTCGCCATCAAGAGCAAGGTGGAGCAGGGCAGCACCTTCGCGGACGCGCTGAAGGAGCACCCCAAGGTCTTCGACGAGCTCTACGTGCAGCTGTGCGCCGCGGGCGAGGTGGGCGGTATCCTCGACACCATCCTCAACCGGCTCGCCGCCTACCGTGAGAAGAACGAGAAGCTCAAGGCGAAGGTCAAGGGCGCCATGACCTACCCGACGGTGGTCATCCTGGTGGCCATCGGCGTGACGGCGCTGCTGCTGCTCAAGGTGACGCCCGTCTTCGAGAAGATGTTCTCGGACTTCGGCTCCGCGCTGCCGGGCCCCACGCAGGTCGTCGTGGACATGTCGAAGTTCGCCCAGGCGTACTTCCTCCACACCGTCGTGGCCATCGCCGCGGTCGTCTTCGCCTTCACCTGGAGCTACCGCCAGCCCAGGGGCCGCAAGTTCTGGGACAAGACCTTCCTCAAGCTGCCCCTGTTCGGCGACGTGCTGCGCAAGGTGGCGGTGGCGCGCTTCACGCGCACGCTGGGCACGATGATCTCCTCCGGCGTGCCCATCCTGGACGCGCTGGACGTGACGGCGAAGACGGCCGGCAACCGCACGGTGGAAGAGGCCATCTACTACGTGCGCGGGAAGATCGCCGAGGGCAAGAACATCGCGGGTCCGCTCCTGGAGACCAAGGTGTTCCCGTCCATGGTGGTGCAGATGATTGGCGTCGGTGAGGCGACGGGCGCCATGGACACCATGCTCAACAAGATCGCCGACTTCTACGATGACGAAGTGGACACGGCCATCGGCGCGCTGACGTCGATGATCGAACCCATCCTGATGGTGTTCCTCGGCGGCGTGGTCGGCGGCTTCCTCATCGCCATGTACCTGCCCATCTTCTCGCTTGCCGGCGCGATCAAGTAACGCGGTGTCAGGAAGCACGGCGCGAAGCGTGGCCCCGGGGCTGCGCTCGCGCCTGGTGTGGCTGGTGTTGTTCCGCACCGTGGCGGCGAGCCTGTCGCTCGCCGTGACGGTGGTGCGGCTGGTGACCCAGCCCGTGCAGGAGCCCAGCCGCGCGGACTCGCTGTCGTTCGCGGTCATCGCGGGCGCCTACCTCCTCACCGTGGTGACGGGCCTGCGGCTGCGCCGGGGCACGGCCGGGCGCCTGGACGCCACGGTGCAGGTGGTGGGCGACGTGCTCATCGCCACCGGGCTCGTCTACTTGAGCGGCGGCGCGGACTCCCCGCTCACGTTCCTCTACAGCCTGGCCGTCATCGGCGCGGCGGTGGTGCTGGACTGGCGCGGCGCGCTGGTGGCCGCGGCCGTGTCCACGTTCGCCTTCACCGTGCTCCTGCTGGTGATGGGGCTCACCACGCCCGCGGGCAGCGTCATGGTGTCGCCCTCACGGGTGCTCTTCGTGCTGGGCAGCAACGCGCTGGCGCTGGTGCTCATCGCCGTCCTGTCCGGCTACCTGTCGCGCCAGCTGTCCGCCACCGGCGGCGCGCTGTCCCAGAGCGAGGCGGACCTGCGCCGGCTGGGGCGGCTCCAGCAGCTCATCCTGTCCTCCATGCCGTCGGGGCTCGTCACCTGCGACGTCCACCGGCGCGTCACCTTCCTCAACACCGCGGGCAGCGGCATCCTCCAGGAGGACGCCCACGCGTGCGTGGGGCAGCCCCTGGAGAAGCTGCTGCCGGGCGTGTCCTCGCTGGCGCCGCGCTCCATCCGCAGCGAGCTGCCCGTGCAGACGCCGGGCGGCAAGCGGGTGCTGGGCCTGTCGGTGTCACCCCTGGAGGGGGAGGCGGGCGCGCTGCTCATCGTCTTCCAGGACCTCACTGAACTGCGGCGCATGGAGGAAGACCTGAAGCGCACGGACCGGCTGGCCAGCCTGGGCACGCTCTCCGCGCAGCTGGCGCACGAGCTGCGCAACCCGCTGGCCTCCATGCGCGGCTCCGCGCAGCTTTTGGCCCAGGAGCAGTCGCAGGACGCGGTGGTGCAGCGGCTCACCGGCATCCTCACGCGCGAGTCGGACCGGCTGGCGCGGCTGGTGGAGGACTTCCTGCGCTTTGCCCGCCCGCCCCAGCCCCAGCGCCGCCCGGTGGCGCTGGACACGCTGGTGTCGGAGACGGTGGACATGCTGCGCGCGGACCCCCTCACGCGCGAGGTGACGCTGGAGGTGCGGGCGCCCCAGCCGCTCACGGCGCCGGTGGATCCGGATCAGCTGCGCCAGGTGCTCATCAACCTGGTGCGCAACGGCTGTCAGGCGGCGGGGGCGCGGGGCACGGTGCGCGTGGCCCTGGCGCGGGCGGATGAGGAAGCGCAGATTCGGGTCTGGGATTCGGCCGGCAGCATCACGGAGGAGATGATGGGACACCTGTTCGAACCGTTCTTCACCACGCGGAACGGTGGCACCGGGCTGGGCCTGTCCACCGCGCACTCCCTCATCCGCGCGCACGGCGGCACCATCCGCGTGAAGTCGCACCCGGCCGAGGGCACCGAGTTCCTGGTGGGGCTGCCGCTGTGAGCGCGCTCCATGAGGGAGGCCCGCGCGGCCAGGTGCTGGTGGTGGACGACGAGCTGTCCATGCGCGAGTACCTTGAAATCCTGCTCGTGCGGGACGGCTACGCGGTGACGAGCGTCCCCACGGTGGCGGCCGCCTGCGAGGTGCTGGCCCGGGACTCCGTGGACCTGGTCATCTCCGACATGAAGCTGGGCCCCGGCGGCAGCGGGCTGGACGTGCTGCGGGCGGCGCGCGCGCGCAAGGAGCCGCCGGAGGTGGTGCTCATCACCGCCTTCGGCACGCCCGCCTCCGCGGTGGAGGCCATGCGCGAGGGCGCCTACGACTACATCTGCAAGCCCTTCGACAACGAGGAGCTGCGGCAGCTGGTGCACAAGGCGCTGGAGAAGCGCGCGCTGCGCCAGGAGAACAGCACGCTGAAGGAGCGGCTCTTGCCGGGCCTGGGCGGGTTGATGGTGGGCTCCAGCCCCCGCATGCGCGCGCTGTGGCACCTGGTGGAGAAGGTGGCCCCGGGGCGCAGCACGGTGCTGGTGACGGGGGAGAGCGGCACCGGCAAGGAGCTGGTGGCCCGGGCCATCCACCTGCGCGGCCAGCGCGCCGCCCAGCCCTTCCTGCCCTTCAACTGCGGCGCCCTCAACGAGGGCGTGCTGGAGAGCGAGCTGTTCGGCCACATGAAGGGCTCCTTCACCGGCGCCACGCACGAGCGTCCGGGCCTGCTGGTGTCCGCGGGCGAGGGCACGGTGATGCTGGACGAGGTGGGGGAGATGCCCCTGTCCACGCAGGTGAAGCTGTTGCGCGTGCTGCAGGAGCGCAAGGTGAAGCCCGTGGGCAGCGCGGCGGAGATCCCCTTCCACGCGCGCGTCATCGCCGCCACCAACCGCCGGCTGGAGGCGGAGGTGAAGGCGGGGCGCTTCCGGGAGGACCTCTTCTACCGGCTCAACGTCATCACCCTGGAGCTGCCCGCCCTGCGCGAGCGCCCGGACGACATCGCCCCGCTGGCGACCCACTTCCTGGCGCGCCTGGCGGAGGAGCTGGGCCGCCCGGGGCTGCGGTTCGCCCCGGAGACGCTGGCCCTGATGGAGCGTTACGCGTTCCCGGGCAACGTGCGCCAGTTGCAGAACATGGTGGAGCGCGCGGCCACGCTGTCGGACTCGGACCTGCTGGGGCCCACGACGCTGCCGCCCACGGTGCGCGGCGAGGCGGAGCCCCAGTCCCGCGCCGGCGAGGCCGGCGAGCCCGCGATGGGGGCGGGCTTCAACCTGGAGCGCCACCTGGACGACAGCGAGCGGCGCCACCTGCTGGCCGCGCTCAAGCAGGCGCAAGGCGTGAAGACGCGCGCCGCGGAGCTCCTGGGGCTGTCCTTCCGCTCCTTCCGCTACCGGCTGGCCAAGCACGGCCTCACCGAAGAGATGGACGAGCCGACGCCCCGGGCCTGAAGCCCGGGGTCCGCCGTGCTTCACCTCAGCGGAAGTCGCGCCGCTCGAAGATGACCGTGGCCAGGGCGATGAGCACGCCCGCCCACGCGACGCTGTAGGCCGCGCCGGACAGGAAGGTGCTGGCGTCCACCGGCAGCGCGTACGTGGCCTGCGGACGGAAGTTCACCCGCTCCAGGTTGGGCAGCGCGTAATAGATGCTCTTGCCCAGCACCTGGATGAACGTGCTCTCCGAGCGGCTGGCGATGGCGTAGAGGTCGCCCGTCAGGTGCCCGGTGAAGTACAGGCCCGTGGTGGCGATGGCCGACACCGCGGGGCCCGCGAAGCTGGAGAAGAGGATGCCCACGCTGCTGATGACCAGCAGCTCGAACCACAGTCCCGCGCTCGCCAGCAGCTGCGTGGAGGTGATGTTCGCGCCGAACATCACCAGCTGAAGCAGGAAGACGAGCGTCATCGCCACCAGCAACGCGCCCAGCGTCAGCATGGTGCCGGCCAGCCGCGCCAGCAGGAACTGGGTGCGGGACACGGGCTTGCTCACCACCAGGAAGATGGTGCGCCGCTCGATTTCGCGGCTCAGCAGGCTGCTCGACAGGAACACCGCCAGGAAGACGAGGATGATGCTCATCATCCCCAGGCCGAAGTCCGTCAGCACGCGGTCGAACGTGGTGACCGTCACCTCCGTCACCAGCGTGGAGGAGAAGAGCACCACCGCGGCGAACACGCCCACCACCACCGTCACCCGGTTGCGGCGCGCCTCGCGAAAGCCATTCCACATCATCGCGCTGAAGGCGCTCATGTATTGATCTCCCCGCCCACGGTGGACGCGCGCCCGGACTCCTTGAGCGCGTTCATGAACAGCTGCTCCAGCGAGAACCGCGCCGGCTGCACCTGGTTCACACGGCCCCCGGCGCCCAGCACGCCGCTCAAAAGCCGCTGGGTGTCCACGTCCGACACCTGGAGCAGCACGCGGCCATCGAGCGCCTGGAGCGACTCCAGGGGAATGCCCAGCCCCTTCACCGCGTCCGGCGCCATGCCCTCCACCACGACCTCCACGGTGGGCACCTGCGCGGACACCAGCTCCCGGACGCTGCCTTCGCGCACCAGCCGTCCGCCCACCAGCACCGCCAGCCGGTCGCACAGCGACTCGACGTCCGGGATGATGTGGCTGCAGAAGAGGACCGTGGTGCCCTTGTCCCGCTCCGCCAGGATGAGGTCGCGCATCTGGCGGCGGCCCAGCGGATCCAACCCGCTCGTCGGCTCATCCAGGATGAGCAGCTTCGGCCGGCTCACCAGCGCCTGGGCCAGCGCCACGCGCTGCACCATTCCCTTGGAGTAGCGGCGGATCTGCAGCTTCTCCGCGCCCGCCATCTCCACCGAGCCCAGGACCTCCTTGACGCGCACGTCCAGCTCCTGGCCGCTCAGGCCCGCGAGCTGTCCGGCCAGCGTCACGAACTCCCGGCCCGTGAGGTACTCGTACGGGGCGGGGTTCTCCGGAAGGAAGCCCACCAGCCGCCGGGTGGAGGCCTCATCCACCGGCTGGCCGAAGATGCGCGCGACCCCGCTGCTGGGGCGCACCAGGTTCATCAGGATCTTGATGGTGGTGGACTTGCCCGCGCCGTTGGGCCCGAGCAGGCCGTAGATCTGCCCGGCCCCCACCTGGAGGTCCAGCGACTGCAGGGCACGCACGGTGCGGTTGAACCAGAAGCCGACCTTGTAGGTCTTGGCGAGCCCCTGGGCCAGGATGGGAGGGGCGTCAGGATGGGGTGTCGTCATGGCGCTTGGGTCGTGCGGGGCTTGGGCAGGATGCGTTCGCCGCTTTCGTCCTTCTCGTCCTGGATGAGCTCCAGCCGGAACCTGGAGGCGTTGGAGTAGGCCCGGCCGTCCTCGCCCAGGAAGAACTCCCCGCCCAGCGGATCCTCGGGAATCACGCGCAGGTCGCCGGCGGTCACCAGCGCGGGCAGCGTGTCGGGCAGGCGTCCCTCGCGAGCGCGGTAGCGGGCGATGGCCGCGTCGATGCCCCGGAGCACGCGCTCCTGCTGGATCTCCTGGATGCGCTGCTCGTAGAAGGCGCGCGACTCCTCGTCCTCCGCGCTGTCGCGCAGCGCGAGGGTCAACGACATGCTCGCGTCGAAGTCACCAGACTGCGCGTACAGCCGCGTCGCGAGCGCGGCGAAGTAGGGCGGGGCCCCCTCCCACCGGGACATCTCCTGGATGAGGTCCGCGGCTTCCTTGTACTTCCGCTCGAAGAACATCAGGTTGTACGCGAGCTGGAAGGTCAGGGGCTGGTCGTGCGGGACGTTCGCCACGCCCTTGCGCAACAGGGCCGTGGACTCCGCCGTGTTGAGGTAGCCGCCCTTGCCCGTGTAGACGGGGATGGTGAGGCCTCCGTAGAGGTACGCCTGCCGGAACTTCGGATCCAGGTCCGTCACCAGCTCCGCGTAGTCGGCGACGTGGAGGTAGTCCTCCGCTCGCACCGCGCTGCCAATGCGGTTGAGCATGAGGATCCAGAAGTAGTCCGTCACCAGCCCCTTCTGCGCGGTGAACAGCGCCTTGAGCAGATCAGGACGTGGCAGTAGGGGACCGCCACCTTGCCTGCGCGGGGGGACGGGCGGCGCGGACAGGAGGGCTACCAGCAGCAGTCCCGGAACGAATCGCAGCAGGGGCAGCTTTCGCATGGCCTCACGAAACGACAACGGGACGCCCGAAATGCCCGGGCGCCCCGTTGATTGTGCCATGTCGAGCCGCTTCGATGAATCAAATGAAGCGGGCCCGGCAGGCTTGCACGGCGTGCAGGGTATTAACCGCCGCAGCTCACGTCGTTGAACGCGTTGGTGGGCTCGCCCGCGACCAGGTTCAGGCCGTTCGGGGTGTCCTCGTCGATGCCGCAGGGGTTCTGCACAACGGCCTCACCGGCGACCGTGTTGGACGTGATGCCCCAGGTGTCACCCTCGGGATCGTTGTCCACGTTGCCAACCGCCGTCGCGTTGAACGAGCAGTTCGGGCAGTCGTCGATGGTGGGGTTCACGCCCACCGCGTTGACGGCGTCCGCGGCGGCCGGCGCCGTGGGGAACTTCAGCGCGTCCTGGCCGATGCAGCCGGCGATGGCGCCAGCGCGACGAGCCGTGGGGGTCGCGTCGACGGGCTGGTTGCAGCCCGTGGCCATGCCGTAGCTGTAGCGGTTGCCGGCCTCGGGATCAAAGCCGATGACCGTGAAGTTCACCTGGTACTTGTCCTTCTCACCGAAGTACGCCTTCTGGGCCGTGAAGATGGCCTTCAGGTTCGTCTTCGCCTCCGACTGCTTCGACTTCGCCTGGAAGCGGATGAAGTTCGGGATGGCGATGGCGGCCAGGATGCCGATGATGGCGACCACGATCATCAGCTCGATGAGGGTGAAGCCACCCTTCTTCCGGAAGAGACGGTTCATCATGATTGGGAACTCCGCAGTGGGCAGAGGGGGGTTGGACGACGTGCGAACTCTTAGCATGAAGAGTGCCAGGCCGAACACTTCCCCCAACCGCTGGGATTCCCAGGGCAGGCGGCCCAAGCAGGGGGTGGATCACCCGCGGGCCTGCCAATTTTTGTCACTGACGCTGACGGTTTTCGTCCTCCATCGCGCAGTCGCCAGCTTTGGAAGTGGCGGGTAGGATTCCAGCCCCGTGACGTTCACCTACGCGCCGGGCTGGGCCGAGCCCCTCTTCATCCTCTTCCTGTTCATCCTCGGCCTGTGCATCGGCTCGTTCCTCAATGTCGTCATCGCACGGGTGCCCGAAGGGCTGAGCATCGTGCGGCCCGGGTCCCGCTGCCCCAAGTGCGGGCATGTGCTCTCCTGGTACGAGAACATCCCCGTCCTGTCGTGGCTGGGGCTGCGCGGGAAGTGCCGCGGCTGCGGCATGCGCATCTCCCCGCGCTACGTCCTGGTGGAGCTGCTCACGGGGCTGCTCTTCCTCGCGTGCCTCAAGCGCTTTGACTGGACGTACGCGCTGGTGCCCGCGCTCGTGCTCGTGTTCCTGCTGGTGCCGCTCACCTTCATTGATCTGGAGCACTGGATCCTGCCCTTGTCGCTCACCGTGCCGGGCATCGTGGCGGGCATCGTGCTGGCCATTCCCCTGGGCCAGGACGCGGTGGTGAACGCGGTGGTGGGCGCGTCGGTGGGCTTCCTCACCTTCCGCTTCATGGAGTACGTGGGCTGGAAGGTCTTCAAGAAGGAGGCGCTGGGCGGCGGGGACAAGTTCCTCGTCGCGCTGCTGGGTGCGTTCCTCGGCTGGCAGTCGCTGCTCGGCATCCTCTTCTTCTCGTCGCTCCAGGGCTCCATCGTGGGCGTGGCGATGCTCGCCTTCACGGGCCGGGCAGGCCCTCGCGGCGAGGAGAAGGACGACCCATCCAAGGCCGCCGCCGAGGAGGAGCCGGAGGAGCCCCCGTCCACGATGACGTGGGAGTTCACGAAGCCCGGACTGCCCTGGTGGAAGCGGGTGGCGCTGGTGATTCCGTGCCTGCTCTTGCAGGACATCCCGGACGTGACCCTGGACGAGGAGACGGGCGAGGATCAGTGGGAGCCCGGGGTCACCAACATCCCCTTTGGCCCGTGGCTGGCGCTGGCGGGGCTGGAGCTGATGCTCCTGGGGCCGTTGCTCGCGCGCGTGCTGTCCCCGGAGGTGGCGATGATGCTCGGAGGGACGCAGTGAGGCACCCCGCGCCGGTGCGGGGATGAAGTGGCGCATCGCCAGCGTGGCGTTCCTGCTGGGCTCGCTGTCCACGGGCCTGTCGTGGCTGACGCTGCAGCCGGTGCTCATCCGCCTGCTGGACACGGCGCGCCGGCTGGCACTGCCGGGGTCGCTGGACATGGAGAGCCTCGCGCGGATCCGCGCCTTCCTGCCGCTGGCGCTGGGGTTGGATCTGCTGGTGCTGACGCTGCTGGCCTATGGCGTGCTGGACCTGGCGGTGGGCCGCCCGCTGCGCGCCATGGAGAAGTCCGTGGAGCAGCTGGGCCGGCTGCAGCTGGACGTGCCGCTCTCCGGACAGGGGGGGCCGCTCCTGTCGCGCATCCAGCGCGAGCTCCAGCGCATGGCGGAGGCGCTGCGCCAGGAGCAGGCCCTCACGCGCGCGCAGCTGGAGGCGCTGCGCGAGGCGAACGCCCGGCTCGCGAGGGCGCAGACGGAGCTCGTCGCCTCCGGGCGCCTGGCCACGGTGGGAAAGCTGGCCGCGGGCGTGGCGCACGAGGTGGGCAATCCGCTGGCGGGCATCCTGGGCTATCTCTCCCTGGCCCGCTCCAGGGCGCAGGGGCCGGAGCTCAAGGACTTCCTGGAGCGCATCGACCATGAAGTGCTCCGCATCGACCGCATCGTGCGGGGGCTCCTGGACCTGGGCCGCCCGGCCAGCACCCAGCCCGGGCCGGTGGACGTGGGGCAGGTGGTGGAGACGTGCGTGCGGCTGGTGCGCGCCGGGCCGGAGCTGGACCGGGTAGACGTCACCCTGGACGCGGCGCCCGGCCTGCTGGCCCGCGCGGATCCGGGCCCGCTGTCGCAGATCCTCATCAACCTGCTGCTCAACGCCGCGCAGGCCATGGGGGGCGAGGGCCGCGTGCGCATCTCCACCCGGCGCGAGGACGCGCTCGTCCTGGTGGAGGTGGAGGACAGCGGCCCGGGCCTTTCACCGGAGGTGAGAGCGCACCTCTTCGAGCCGTTCTTCACCACCAAGGGCCGGCAGGGCACGGGCCTGGGACTCGCGGTGTCCTTGAACCTGGCCCAGGGCATGGGCGGCCGGCTGGACGCGCGCGACGGGGCGGGCGGCGGCGCGTGCTTCCGGCTATCGCTGCCAGCGGCCTGACGGCGGGGCCGGACAGCATATGATGGGCATCCCCCATGCCCCTCTTCCGCACCGTCCTCGTCGCCGACGACGAGCCGTCCATCCGCCACATCCTCACCCTGGTGCTCACCGACAAGGGCTACGACGTGCGCGCCGTCGCCGACGGGGACGAGGCCCTGCGCGAGCTGTCCACGCGCGCCTACGACGTCCTGGTGACGGACGTGCGCATGCCCAAGCGCGACGGGCTGTCGGTGCTCAGGGCCGCGCTGGCGGAGCAGCCCGGCCTCACCGTGGTGGTGATGAGCGCGTACGGCTCCCAGGAGCAGGCGCTGGAGGCGGTGCAGGCGGGCGCCTACGACTACGTCCAGAAGCCCTTCAAGCCGGAGGAGATCGTCCTCGTCCTGCGCAAGGCGGAGGAGCGCGAGCGGCTGGTCCGCGAGAACCGCCGGCTGCACGAGGCCCGGCTCCCCGGCGCCTCGGGCAGCCACATCCTGGGGCACAGCGCCGCGCTCCAGGCGGTGCTCAAGCAGGTGGCGCGCGTGGCCCCCGTGGACACGACGGTGCTCATCTCCGGAGAGAGCGGCACGGGCAAGGAGCTCATCGCGCGCGAGCTGCACGGAAAGAGCCGCCGCGCCGCCATGCCCTTCGTCGCCGTCAACTGCGGCGCCATTCCCCACGGCCTGCTGGAGAGCGAGCTGTTCGGCCACGCGAAGGGCGCCTTCACCGACGCGCGCACCGCCCGCCGCGGCCTGTTCGCGGAGGCCGACGGCGGCACGCTCTTCCTCGACGAGGTGGGCGAGCTGCCCCTGGGCGCGCAGGTGAAGCTCCTGCGCGTGCTGCAGGAGGGGGAGATCCGCCCGGTGGGCGAAAGCCGCGTGGAGCGCGTGGACGTGCGCGTGGTGGCCGCCACGCTGCGCGACCTGGGCAAGCTGGTGACCCAGGGCGACTTCCGCGAGGACCTCTACTACCGCCTCAACGTCGTGAACCTCACCCTGCCGCCCCTGCGCGAGCGCCGCGAGGACATCCCGCTGCTCGCCCGCGCCTTCCTCCAGCGCTTCAACCGCGACCTCAACCGCGAGCCTCCGGTGGAGGGCTTCACCCCGGAGGCCGAGGCCCTGATGACGGCCTACGCCTGGCCGGGCAACGTGCGCGAGCTGGAGAACGCCATGGAGCGCGCGGTGCTGCTCGCGGAAGGCACCCACATCGCGCCCGGCAGCCTGCCGGAAAAGCTGTGGGCGGCTTCCGCACCCGCCCCGGCCGGGACGGCTCCGCCGCTACAGGCCGGGAGCGACCTGTCGCTCAAGCGCGCCATCCGGGAGCTGGAGGAGTCCTACATCCGGGCGGCGCTGCGGCGCACGAAGGGCAACCGCACCCGGGCGGCGGAGGTGTTGGACATCAGCCACCGGGCGCTCCTCTACAAGATCAAGGAGTACGGCATCGATCCGGACGCGGAGGGTGCCCGGACCTGAGGGCAGGAAAGACGCCCGGCGGGCAACCCTGGAGGAATCCTCCGGCGCGATTTGACGGAACGCCGCCGGGGCCGGAAAATCGGGCCTCCGCGACGGTGGGCCTGGGGGCGCGGTCGTGGCTGGCTTTCACGGCGCTCTCCCGTCCGCAGGGCGGCCGGGCGCCAAGCACTTTTTAGGAGGGGTATCAAGCCGGTGCTACGCTGGCGCCCTCTCCGATGGAGTTACGCATGGCGAAGGGCAAACTGGCACTCGGGCTGGATATCGGGTCGACGTCGATCAAGATGATCATGCTCAAGGAGCAGCGCAAGCGCGGTGAAGTCGGCTACGCGCTCCAGAGCTTCGGAATGAAGCCGCTGCCTCCCGAGGCCATCGTGGACGGCGCGTTGATGAACTCCACGGCCATCGTGCAGGCCGTGCAGGAGCTGATGTCCGAGCTGAAGGTCAAGGGCAAGGACGTCGCCATCGGCGTGTCCGGCCACTCGGTCATCATCAAGAAGATCCAGATGCCCCGCATGAGCCAGGAAGAGCTCGAGGAGAGCATCCAGTGGGAGGCGGAGCAGTACATCCCCTTCGACGTGAAGGATGTGAACATCGACACGCAGATTTTGGACGGCGGCGGCAACGACGCCACCGGCCAGATGGACGTGCTGCTCGTCGCCGCCAAGAAGGACATGATCAACGACTACACCACCGTGGTCTCCGAGGCGGGACTGGCCCCGGTGGTGGTGGACGTGGACGCGTTCGCCGTCCAGAACATGTTCTCCACGAACTACGAGCTGCCGGACAAGGAGACCGTCGTCCTCATCAACGCCGGCGCCTCCGTGGTGAACATCAACATCATCGCCAACGGCGTCACCGTCTTCACCCGTGACGTGACCATCGGTGGCAACCAGTTCACCGAGGAGATCCAGAAGCAGCTCAACGTCTCCTACGAGGAGGCGGAGGCGCTGAAGATCGGCGGCAACCGCGCGGACGCGGACGCCGTCGTGCCGCAGGACGTCGAGCGCGTGCTCTCCAGCGTGGCGGAGCAGGTGGCCGGTGAAATCCAGCGCTCGCTGGACTTCTACGCGGGCACCGCCGCGGACTCGAACTTCACCAAGGTCTACCTGTCTGGCGGCACCGCGAAGATCCCCGCCCTGTTCAAGACCATCGAGGCGCGAACCGGCGTGCCGGTGGAGATCCTCAACCCGTTCCGGAAGATTGAAGTGGACAACCGCAAGTTCGACCCCGCGTTCATCATGGACGTGGCGCCCATGGCCGCGGTGGCAGTGGGACTGGCGCTCCGGCGCCCGGGCGACAAGCTGGGCTGATCCCGCTCTGGCCACGAGGAAATCACGCACATGATGATCCGAATCAACCTGCTGCCCGTCCGGGCGGTGAAGAAGCGGGAGATGGGCCGGCAGATCCTGGCCCTCTACGCCGCGGTCCTGATCGCCGCGGTGATCGGCAACTACGCCTGGTACTCGAACCGCGACGACGAGCTGCAGCGGGCCAACCAGGGCATCGCCCAGACGAAGGCGAAGATCGCGGAGCTGGAGAAGGTCATCGGCGAGGTGACCAACATCAATGCCCGCAAGACGGAAGTGGAGAAGAAGCTCGCGGTGCTGGACACGCTGCGCAAGGGCCGCAACGGGCCGGTGCGCATGCTGGACGCGCTGTCCTCGGCCATCCCGAAGAAGGTCTGGCTCAAGAACTTCGCCGAGGCGGCCAACAAGGTCACCATCGACGGTTCGGCCGTCAGCCACGACGAGGTCGCGGAGCTGATGCGCGGCCTGGGCAGCATGGTGTGGACGCCCAAGGGCATGGGGCGCCTGGTGGATCAGGGCCGCACCGCCAGCAAGACGTCCCGCGTGGAGCTCTTCAACACGGAGACCGCCAGCGTGGAGGAGTTCTCCGCGAACGAAATCAAGCCCTTCTTCGGCAACGTCGAACTGACCAACGCCGTGCAGTCCAAGGGCGCCACCGCCGGCGCGGCGACGTTCGTCGACTTCAAGCTCACCCTCACCGCCAACTACGCCATCTGATTGGCGGCGAAGGACCCCTGTCATGGAAAAATACCTGGATCAACTGGCGAAGGCTCCCCCCGCGGCGAAGTTCGGCGGGCTCGCGGCCATCGTCATCATCTTGACCGTGGGCAACTTCTTCTCCTTCATCAAGCCCACGGACGAGAACATCGCCCGCCGCGCGGCGGACCGCCGGAAGCTCGATCAGGAGCTCGCGGAGAAGAGCGAGATCGCCCAGAACCTCAACGAGCGCCGGCGTGAGATGGACGTGCTCGAGCAGAAGCTGGCGGAGGCCCTCACGGAGCTGCCGGAGCGGCGCGACATGGAGGAGCTGCTCGCGCAGATCAACGACATCGGCAAGAAGTCCGGCCTGGAGATCGCCCGAGTGGAGCCCGGCAAGGAGTACGTCGAGGGCACCGAGTTCTTCGCGCGCATCCCCATCAAGATGACGGTGAGCGGCAACTACCACGAGATCGCCATGTTCCTGCAGGAGATGGCGAACATGCGCCGCATCGTGAACGTCAACAACATCAAGCTCGATGGCGCGACCCTGAAGAACGAGAAGGTCGTCCTGCAGAGCAGCTTCCTGGCGACGACGTTCCGGTTCGTCGACACGAAGGCCGCCGCCACGAAGGCCACCGACAAGAACAAGAAGAAGAGCAACTAGAAACTTGATCCGCCCGGCAACAAGGGCGACAAGGGATGACGCGGATGAAGACGTTCAAGTCCACGATGACCGCTGCGGTGATGGCGCTGACTCTGTCCGCTTGTTCGGACACGCCCAAGGCCTCACCCCCTGCTCCTGCCAAGGCCGCCGCCCCCGCGCCGGCCCCGGTGACGGAGAAGACCGAGGCGTCGGCGGCGCCAACGTTCGTCTACACCTACAGTCCGGTGGGCAAGCGGGATCCGTTCCGCAGTCCGCTGGAGGAGATCGGGCCGGTGGCGCGTGACGCACCGGAGCGAGCCTGCAACGAACCCCTGTGCGTGTTCGATCTCGACCAGCTCAAGCTGGTGGCGGTCGTCACGGGGGATGCCAGCCCGCTGGCGATGGTCGAGGACCCCCTGGGTCGCGGCCACATCGTCCGGCGCAACACCCGCGTGGGGCGCCAGGGCGGCAAGGTTACACAGATTCTCCGGGACTCGGTCACCGTCACCGAGGTCTTCACGGGAGCCAAGGGCGAGCTCATCAGCAATCCGGTGAGTCTCCAGCTCAAGGCGGATGGCGTGAAGGACCCCGCCTACAATTTGATGACGGGCAAGAACTGGGAGTAGCGCCCCACGGCGCGCCCGCGGGCAGTCGTCGCCCGCTTCCAACTTGTTGAGGGGACGCATGCTCGAGCAGAGCGCTGTGACGAGGGGCAAGTGGATCATGGCGACCGCATGGGCGGTCGTCCTGGCAAGCGCCAAGGTGTACGGCGCGGATCTCAATACGCTGAGGGACCTGCAGGTGTCCCGGACGGGAGCCGGTGCCCAGGTCGTGGTGACCGGGACCCGGCCGCCCACCTTCACCGTCTTCCGGCTCAGTGGGCCGGAGCGGCTGGTGGTGGACCTGTCGTCCGCGGACGCCACCGGAATCAAGGGGCACCATGACGGCACCGGTCCGGTGTCCGGCGTGGTGGCCGCCCAGTTCTCCGACGCGCGCGCCAGCGTGGGCCGCGTGCTGGTGGCGCTCGATCAGGCCTCCCAGTACGACGTCCGCGCGGAGGGCAACCGCGTGGTCATCTCCGTGGACGGCTCGCCGGTGGCCCCCGCCGCCGCGACCGCCCAGGCTCCGCAGGCTCCGGCCGAAGTGAAGCCGGCCGGGCCCGCGCCGGTGAAGGCCGAGCCCGCGCCGGTGGTGGAGGCGATGGTGGCGGTGGTGCCGGAGGAGGGGACGTCCTCCAAGGCCGCCCCGTCCCAGGCGCCGGGCCGTGAGAACGTCGTCGCCACGGAGGCGGATGAGCGCGAGGTGGCCCACCCGGCCCAGCGCATCACCCGGCTGTCGCTGGACGGCGAGTCGCTGCGCATCGCCGCTGACGGCGAGATCGCCCGCTACGAGGTCCTGGAGCTGGTGGACCCGCCGCGCCTGGCCGTGGACGTGTACGGCGTGGGCCTGGGCGCGAAGGCGCCCAAGGTGAAGGGCAACCTGCTCAAGGACGTGCGCGTGGGCGCCCACGAGGACAAGGTGCGCCTGGTGCTCGTGGCCAAGGGCGACATGCCCGCCTACCGCGTGGACCGCGCCGAGCGCGGCCTGGAAGTGGTGCTGGGCGGCGCGGTGGCGCGCAAGTCCAAGCCTTCGCAGCCGCGCGACGCGGTGGCGGAGACGGAGCCCCTGCGCCCGCAGCCCCTGCCCGTGCAGGAGTCGGCGAAGCCCCAGCCCGCGGTGGCGCAGGCCGCGCCGCAGCCGGCGGTGGTGGAGGTCAAGGACCTGTCCTTCGACGAGAGCCCCTCGGGCGGTCGCGTGCAGCTGAAGCTGTCCGGCGCGACGGCGTGGAAGGTGGACCGTCCGGATCCGCGCAGCGCGGTGCTGACGCTGGAGAACGCGCGGCTGCCCAAGAAGCTGGAGCGCAGCCTGGACACCAGCGCGCTGGACACGCCGGTGAAGATGATCAGCGCCTTCAGCGTGCCGGGTGAGGGCCGCAAGGTGCGCCTGGTGGTCGCCGCGGACGGCGCCATCGAGGAGAACGTCACCCAGGGCGCCAACAGCCTGAGCTGGCGGCTGGACGTGCAGGGCGTGAAGACGGAGGAGGTGGCCGTCACCCAGCGCACCGCCGGCTTCACGGCGGAGGCCCCGGCGTACGCGGCGGAGGGCGCGCCCCAGCAGGCGCGCTACCGCGGCAAGCGCGTGTCCTTCGAGTTCAAGGACATCGACATCCAGAACCTGCTGCGCGTCATCGCGGAGATCTCCAAGCGCAACATCGTCGTGGCCGACGACGTGTCGGGCCGCGTGACCATCCGCCTGCGCAACGTGCCCTGGGACCAGGCGCTGGACCTCATCCTGCGCACCAAGCAGCTGGGCCAGGAGCAGGTGGGCAACATCATCCGCATCGCGCCGCTGAAGACGCTGGAAGAGGAGGCGCGGCTGCGCCAGGAGCGCAAGAAGTCGCTGCAGCAGCAGGAGGACCTGCTGGTCAGCCTGGTGCCGGTGAACTACGCGGTGGCCGGTGACATGTCGGCGCGCGTGAAGGACGTGCTCAGCGACCGCGGCTCGGTGACGGTGGACGTGCGCACCAACGTGCTCATCATCAAGGACATCCGCTCCAACACGGAGAAGGCGCGCGCCCTGGTGCGCAGCCTGGACACGCAGACGCCGCAGGTCCTCATCGAGAGCCGCATCGTGGAGGCGAGCACGTCCTTCAGCCGCAACCTGGGCGTGCAGTGGGGCGGTCAGACGCGTCTGTCGGCCGCGTCCGGCAACCCGACCGGCCTCATCTTCCCCAGCACCGTCGGTGTCACGGGCGGCGCGGGTGGCACGGCGGCGGGCGTTCCGGCCCAGCCCAACTTCGCGGTGAACCTGCCGGCGGCGGTGGGTCAGGGCCTCGGTGGCGCCATGGGCTTCGCCTTCGGCTCCGCGGGCGGCGCCGTGCAGCTCAACCTGCGCCTGTCCGCGGCGGAGGCCGAGGGCACGGTGAAGACCATCTCGTCGCCCAAGGTCACCACGCTGGACAACAACACGGCCCGCATCAGCCAGGGTCTGTCCATCCCGTTCAGCCAGACGTCGGCCGGCGGCGTGAACACGACCTTCGTGGAAGCGCGCCTGTCGCTGGAAGTCACGCCGCACATCACCCAGGACGGCAGCATCCTCATGTCCATCCAGGCTCAGAACAACCAGCCGGACCCGTCCAACACCGGTGCCAACGGCCAGCCGTCCATCCAGCGCAAGGAGGCCAACACCCAGGTGCTGGTGAAGGATGGCGACACGACGGTCATCGGCGGCATCTACGTGCGCCGCGGCAGCACCTCGTCCGACTCGGTGCCCTTCCTGTCGAAGATTCCCGTGCTCGGCTTCTTCTTCCGGAGCACCCTGGAGACGGACACGCGGCAGGAACTGCTCATCTTCATCACGCCCCGCATCCTCAACCGGCAGACCATCGCGCAGAGCCTCTAACGGCACCGCGCCTGACTGGGAGACACTCCAATGAAGCCCTTCTTCATCGCGGCGGCCCTGTCGCTCGGGCTCTGCTCGTGCTCTGAAAGCGCCCCCGTCGTCCAGATCCTCCAGACCATCCAGCCGGATGAGAGCTGCGATTTCGGCCCCGACGATACCGGCATCGCGAATGGTTCGCTCAACCTGGCCTACCGGAACGCCTACGTGCTGGGGCTCGTCGTCAAGTCGAGCTACACGAGCACGCCCATCGACGTGAACGGCGTTCCCCTGGAGCCGGACACCGACGTCGGAGGGGCCGCCACCGCCTTCGTGGATACGCTGAAGCTGTCCTACTCCTCGACGCCGAGCATCAACATCCCCGACGGAGAGGTTCCCTACACGGCGGCCATCAATCCCGCGTCGGACGAGAACCGGCTGGTGGTCAACCTGATGACCGCGGAAGCCGCGGCGGCCCTGCGGACCGCCCTGGCCGGGAACGCGTCGGCCACGGTGCGGGTCACCATTCAGCTCACGGGCAAGCTCGCGTCGGGCGGCAAGAAGTTCGAGTCGAACGAGGTCATCTACGGCATCGACGTCGACAACAGGGCCGTCACGCTTCCGACCTGCGTCGGGACCGCGGCGCCTGAGATCCCCCCGGGCCCGTGTGGTTCGGGTATCGGTCAGGACAACCAGTATCCCTCGTGCCAGCCCGGTGCGGCGGGCGCGGACGGCGGGGCCTAGATGGCCTTCCGCACGCACCTCGAAGCGGTGGTGAACCAGGTGGACGGGGCCCTCGCGTGCAGCGTGATGGGCTTCGACGGCATCTCCGTGGAGACGTTCCAGAAGGACGAAGCCACGGAACTGGACGTGTCCGGCACCTGGGTGGAGTACGCCAACCTGCTCACGCAGTTGAAGAACGCGGCCGAATCCCTGAAGACGGGCACCGTCACCGAGGTGTCCGTCAACAGCGAGAAGGTCCTCACCGTGATGCGCATGCTGACGCCGGAGTACTTCCTGGTGCTGGCGCTGCGCGCGGATGGGAATTTCGGCAAGGGGCGCTATGTCTTGCGCGTCACCGCGCCGCAGGTGAAGGCGGAGTTGTAGCCGCGCACGTCCGCTCGGGCAGGGGCTTGTCGAGCCTGCCCGGCGACGCAGCGTGCCTCCGCTTTCCTCTTTGCAGGAACCAGGGCATGGGCTAGACACCCCGGACTTTCGCTTTTACGTTTGTCCGAGGAGTCGGTCCCATGGCCGGGTTTGTCGATACGTCTGAATTCCGCAATGGTTTGAAGATCTTGTGGGAGGACAAGCCGTACGTCATCGAGTACTTCCAGCACGTCAAGCCTGGAAAGGGCTCCTCCTTCACCCGCACGAAGATCCGCAGCCTGCTGGACGGCCGCGTCCTGGAGCCCACGCTGAAGTCCGGCGACAAGGTGGGCACCCCGGACATCGAGTCCAAGGACATGCAGTTCCTGTACGTCCAGGGTGACGAGTACCACTTCATGGAGAAGAAGACCTTCGAGCAGACCTTCCTGTCCAAGGAAGGCCTCGGTGAGGCCGCCAACTTCCTGAAGGAGAATCTGGACGTCGAGATCCTCTTCTGGAACGGCAAGGCCATCAACGTGACGCTGCCGAACTCCGTGGACCTCAAGGTCACCAAGTGCGACCCGGGCGTGCGCGGCGACACCGTGTCCGGCGCCATGAAGCCCGCCACGCTGGAGACCGGCTACACCGTCAACGTGCCCCTGTTCATCAACGAGGGCGACGTGCTGAAGATCGACACGCGTGAAGGTGGCAAGTACCTCACCCGCGTGGCCACCAGCGGCTGAGAGCGGCTTCCCTTCACCTGGCGACCCGGGAGGGGTCTGAATGGCAACGAAGCGCAAGGCAACCCGGCCGGCCGAGTCCTCGGGCGCGGTCTCCGGGCGGGATGCGGGCACCACGTCGCTGGACGTGGAGGCCCTCCGGCAGATCGTCGAAATCCTGGAGGCCTCCGACGTCACCCGGTTGGTGTGGACGAAGGGCCCGGAGAAGCTCTACATCCGCCGCGGTCACGCGCCGGAGACGACCATCGTCCACCACACGGCGCCGTCGGGCCCCGGGGTGACGGTGTCGCCGCCGGTGGAGTACGCCGCTCCGGCAGCACCTCGTGCGGCGCCCGCCGCCGCGCCCGCGGCTTCCGTCGCTGCCGCGGCGCCGGAGAAGCCCGCGGAGAAGCCGGGCCACCAGGTGACCAGCCCCTTCGTGGGGACGTTCTACCGGACCCCCGCGCCGGATCAGCCCCCGTTCGTGGACGTGGGCACGGTGGTGCGCAAGGGCCAGGTGCTCTGCATCGTGGAAGCGATGAAGTTGATGAACGAAATCGAGTCCGAGGTCTCCGGCCGCATCGCCGAGGTCCTTGTGGAGAACGGTCGCCCGGTGGAGTTCGGCCAGGCGCTGTTCCGCATCGAGCCGGCCTGAGTCTGCTGACCCGTCAGGCGCGTCCGGCCCCATCCGGGCGGGACGCGCCCCAGGCCCTCGCGTTAGGAGCACGGCCGTGTTCAAGAAGGTACTGGTCGCCAACCGCGGGGAGATTGCCCTGCGGGTCATCCGCGCATGCCGTGAGCTGGGCATCGCCACCGTGGCGGTGCACTCCACCGCTGACGCCAACGCGCTGCACGTGCGCTTCGCGGACGAGGCCGTCTGCATCGGGCCGCCTCCGTCCAAGGAGAGCTACCTCAACGTGCCGCAGCTGCTCTCCGCGGCGGAGATCACGCGCGCGGACGCCATCCACCCGGGCTACGGCTTCCTGTCGGAGAACGCCGAGTTCGCGGAGGTCTGCGAGAACTGCAAGATCCGCTTCATTGGCCCGCGTCCGGAGATGCTGCGGCTGATGGGCAACAAGGTGCGCGCGCGCGCCGCGGCCCGCGAGGCCGGCATGCCGCTGCTCCCGGGCAGCCCCGGCACGGTGAAGGATCCGCGCGAGGCGGAGGCGTTCGCCAAGGAGATCGGCTTCCCGGTCATCCTGAAGGCGGCGGCGGGCGGCGGCGGCAAGGGCATGAAGATCGTCCGCGAGCCGGGCGTGCTCGCGCAGGCGTTCTCCACCGCGCAGGCGGAGGCGCTGGCCTCCTTCAACAACGGCGACCTCTACATCGAGCGGTACGTGGAGAAGCCGCGCCACATCGAGATCCAGATCGTCGCGGACGAGCACGGGAACATCATCCACCTCAACGAGCGTGAGTGCTCCGTGCAGCGGCGGCACCAGAAGCTCATCGAGGAGGCCCCGTCGCCCGCGCTCACGCCGGAGCTGCGCCAGCGCATGGGCGAGGTGTCCGTCGCGGCGATGAAGAAGCTCCGTTACAACAACGTGGGCACCATCGAGTACCTGCTCGACGAGCGCGGCGAGTTCTACTTCATGGAGATGAACACGCGCATCCAGGTGGAGCACCCCGTGACGGAGCTGGTCATGGGCGTGGACCTGGTCCGTGAGCAGATCCGCATGGCCTACGGGCACCCCCTGCGCTTCAAGCAGGAGGACGTGCAGATCCGCGGGCACGCCATCGAGTGCCGCGTGAACGCGGAGGACCCCGTCACCTTCGCGCCGTGGCCGGGGAAGATCACCGGCTACAGCGTGCCGGGCGGCTACGGCGTGCGCGTGGACTCCGCCGCGTACGAGAACTACACGGTGCTGCCGCACTACGACAGCCTGCTGTCCAAGCTGATCGTCCATGCGGAGGACCGCGAGACGGCCATCCGCCGCATGCAGCGCGCACTCTCCGAGTACGTCGTGGAGGGCATCCGCACCAACATACCGTTCCACCGGGCCGCACTGGCGGAGGAGTCCTTCCAGGAGGGCAACTACGACACCCGCTTCGTGGAGCGCCTGCTGGCGAGCGAGACGGGTTCTCGCCGGCTCAAGAAGGCCGTGGAAGAGACGCCGTAGCGCTCGCCGTGAAGGCATGGAAAACCCGCCGGGCGTGCGAGCGTCCAGGCGGGTGATCCAGCCCCGGGGGAGGGCAGGCTGTTTCTTGACCCGCATCGGAGGATTCCGTTAGCCTCCGAAGCTCCCCCCCAGAGAAGGACTGAAACCCGCGAAGTTCCTCGGGGTTTCTGCCTGCCGGAAGCGCACGCTCGATGGACAAGAACAAGATCATCGAAGCCGCCGCGAAGCTGGTCGCGAAGGGCGCGTACGACAAAGCCATCAAGGAGTATCAGAAGGTCCTGGAGGTCGACCCGAAGGACATCCGGGTCCTCCAGAAGATGGGGGAGCTGTACCAGAAGAAGAACGACAACGCGCAGGCGGCGCACTTCTTCACCAAGGTCGCGGAGAGCTACTCCTCGGACGGCTTCTTCCTCAAGGCCGTCGCCCTCTACAAGCAGGTCCTCAAGCTCAACCCGAACCTGCTGGAGGTGAACCTCAAGCTGGCGGAGCTGCACCAGCAGCTGGGCTTGATGTCGGAGGCGATGGCGTACTTCCAGATCGTCGCCAACCACTACGACAAGGCGGGCGACACCAAGTCGAGCCTCGACACGCTGAAGAAGATGGTGGATCTCGACCCCGAGAACGTGGCGTCGAAGATCAAGCTCGCGGAGCTGTACGCGCGCGAGAACATGACGAAGGAAGCGGCGCAGGAGTTCAAGCGCGCCGCGGAGTACCTCAAGCGCAACGCCCGTGCGGATGACTGGCTGCGCGTCGCGGAGCGCCTCTCCGCGCTGGAGCCGGACAACCTCCCGCTCGCGAAGGAGCTGGCCGCGTCGTACCTGCAGCGCGGCGACCAGAAGCGCGCGCTCGCCAAGCTTCAGGTGTGCTTCAAGGCGGATGGCCGCGACGTGGAGACGCTGACGCTGCTGGCCCAGGCGTTCCAGGGGCTGGGCCAGGTCTCCAAGACGGTGTCCGTCTACAAGGAACTCGCGAAGATCCACCAGGAGCGCGGCCGCGCCGCTGAGTCCGACGGCGTGTGGACGCAGATCGAGCTGCTGGATCCGCAGGATCCGGATCTGCTCGCGCGCCGGGGCCCCGTCGCCGAACCGGAGCCGGAGCCCGCGCCGGTGGCCGCGCATCACGCCGAGGAGGAGCCCGCGCCCGCGTGGAGCGCTCCCTCCGCCACGGTGCCTCCGATGTCCCGGCCCCTCCCCGTCGCGCCGCCCGCGGCCGTGGTGCCGCCTCCTCCCGCGGGGATGAGCCGCGAGCAGCTGGCCAAGCTGCTGACGGAGACGGACGTCTACGTGAAGTACGGGCTCCACGACAAAGCGCTGGAGCACCTGCGCAAGGTGTTCTCCGTGGATCCGGAGAACCTGGACGCGCACGAAAAGGCGTACCACATCTACGTGGCGGCCAATAACGGCGCGCAGGCGTCCGAGCAGCTGCTCAACGTGCTGCGCCTGTGCACGCGCCGCGCGGACGTGCAGCGCGCGCAGCCGTACCTGGCGACCATCCTCCAGGAGAATCCGGCGCATCCCGAGGTGCCCGCCTTCCTGTCCGTGCTCCGCGCGGAAGGGGGCTTCGTGGCGCCCGCGGCGACGCCGGGCGTGGAGTCGCTGGAGGAGGACGCCATCCTGGTGGACTCCAACGAGGACGAGATCCTCGTCGCGGATCCGCCGGAGGACGCGCTCGCGCAGCCCGGGGGTGACGAGCTGGCGCTCGCGGCGCTGAGCCACGGGTCGGACTCGGACGAAATCGTCGACGACGAGGTCGCGGAGACCACGTTGAGCGGCGAGGAAGCGGTGATGGGCGAGCCCATCAGCTCCGCCGAGAACACCGTCTACGACCTGCCGCCGCAGGACGACCTGGTGATGGGGTCCGACGAGGACTCGCTGGTGCTCGCGGACGAGCCGGGCCTGGGCGATCCGGACGCCTCCGGAGGCTTGGACGACGAGCCGCTGCTCGCCCAGGACGACGCGCTGGCGTACGCGGCGGACGCGGGCGGCGACGAGCCCATGGTGCTCGCGGACGAGCCGGGCGGCATGTCGCTGGGCGACGAGGAGGAGGCGCCTCCCACGCGCATCCTGTCCCCGTCGCGCGCGCTGCTGGAAGAGGCCGCGCCGGACACGCGCCAGCTGCCCACGCTGGGCGACAGCGGCGACGACGAGGCCCTGGTCGAACCCGGCATGTCGCTGGGCGAGGACGACGACGCGCCCACGCGCGTGGGGCTCGCGCCCCTGGATGCGTCCGCCCTGGACGATGCGGGCCTGGACGAAAGCTTCGACGCGCCAGCGGAAGAGCCCGCGTACGCGGAGGGCATGTCGCTGGGCGACGAGGAGCAGGAGGAGCCCACGGCGGCGCACATGGTGCTCCCGTCGGTGGAGGGCCTGTCCTACGACGAGCCCCAGGCCGAGGCGTTCGCGGACGAGCCCGAACCCGAGGCCCTGGCGGATGCGCCCGAGCCCGAGCCCGAGCCGGAAGCGGAGCCCGAGGAGGAGCCTGCCTCCGAGGAGTGCGACGAGGCGTCGTTCTTCCTCGACCAGGGGCTCCTGGAAGAGGCGCGCGAAATCCTGGAGACGGTGGCCATCGCGTTCCCCGGCCACGTGCGCGCCGGCGAGCTGATGGCGCGGCTGGAGGAGCTGGAGGCCGGCGGTGGCGCGGCCCCCGAGGACGACGCTCCCTCGGAGCCCGTGCACGTGCCCTCCGTGCAGCCGGTGACGGAGGCCTCGCTCGACGACGGTGCCAGTGGCGGCGACGCGTTCGACCTGGCGGCGCAGCTGGCGGGTGAGCTGGACGACCTGGGCGGTGAGTCGCTGGCGGCGGTGCCCCCGGCGGAAGAGGACTTCCAGTACTCGGTGGACGAGGTCTTCGCCGAGTTCAAGAAGGGCCTGGCCAAGGTGGTGAAGCCCGAGGACGTGGACACGCACTACGACCTGGGCATCGCCTACAAGGAAATGGGCCTGCTGGACGACGCCGTCCACGAGTTCGACGTGGCCCGCCAGGGCTGCGTGGGCACCCCGCGCGAGCTGGACTGCCTGACGATGATTGGCATGCTGCACACGCTGCGCGGCAAGCCGGAAGAGTCCGTGGCGGTGTTCAAGGAAGGCCTTTCCAACGTGCTCGCGACGGGCGAGGTGGCCAAGGCGCTGGGCTTCGAGCTGGCGAGCGCCTACGACGCGCTCAACGAGCAGGGCAAGGCGCTCTTCCACTTCCAGCGGGTGGCCGCCATGGACGCGAAATACCGCGACGTGGGGTCCCAGGTGACGCGGCTGTCGGCCATGACCGCACCGGAGGAGGACCCGCTTCCTCGCGCCGGAAAGGGTCCCGCGACGCCGGTTCCCGCCGCGGGCGTGCCGAAGGCTCGTAAAGTAGGGTACGTGTAGCGCGTCCCCCACGAGGCCCGGCGAGCGATGACGACCTACCTCGATTTCTTCGAACTCACCCAGGAGCCGTTCTCCAACGCTCCGGTGAGCCGCTTCTATTACAACTCCGCGCAGCACTCGCAGGCCCTCACGCGGCTGATGCACGCCGTGGGCTACATGAAGGGCCTGTCCATCCTCATTGGCGACATCGGCGCGGGCAAGACGACGCTCGCCCGGCGCATGCTCGACTCGCTTCCAGAGTCCGAGTACGAGGCCGCGCTGCTCGTCATCATCCACTCGGGCATCACCGCCCAGTGGCTGCTGCGCCGCATCGCGCTCCAGCTGGGCGTGGAGAACCCCGCGCAGGAGAAGCTGGCGCTCCTGTCGCAGCTCTACCAGCGCCTGCTGCAAATCTATGAGTCCGGCAAGAAGGCCGTCGTCCTCATCGACGAGGCGCAGATGCTGGAGACGCGCGAGCTCATGGAGGAGTTCCGGGGGCTGCTGAACCTGGAAGTGCCGGAGCGCAAGCTCATCTCCTTCGTCTTCTTCGGCCTGCCGGAGATTGAGAAGAACCTGAAGCTGGATCCGCCGCTCGCCCAGCGCGTGGCGCTCCGCTACAAGCTGGAGCCCTTCACGGCGGAGTCCACGGAGGCGTACGTGAAGCACCGGCTGCGGCTCGCCGGCTGCCCGCGGATGCCCTTCACGCCGGAGGCGCTGCTCGCCGTGCACGAGCACTCCGGCGGCACCCCGCGCGTCATCAACACCCTGTGCGACAACGCCCTCTTCGAGGCGTTCCTCGCGCGCTCGGAGACCATCAGCGCGGAGCTGGTGCACCGCATCGGCAACAACCTGGGGCTCCAGGGTGGCTCGGCTGCTTCCCAGGCAAGCGAGCGGGCAAGCGCGCCCGCCACCTCGCTGCCCCGGACGGCGAACACCAAAATCGACCTGGCGGAGATCGACCGCTACCTCGAGGGACTCGGTAAGCTCTAGCGGCTTGTCCCTCCCCAGCCGCAACAGTGCAGCGCGCAAGGCGCTCTTGTTGGTGCTCCTCGTGGTGTCGGGGAGCATCCTGCTGTTGCGTCAGCCGTTCACCTGGGACGCCGCCTGCACCCTGGCGCGCAGGAACCTGCCGGACCTGCTGGGCGTGGACGTGGGCATCGGCCGGTGCGAGCTGGATCCGCTGGGCTCGCGCGTGGTGCTGCACGGCGTGTCGGTGTTCGCGCCGGGCAGGGACACGCCGCTGTTCACCGCGGACGAGGCGGAGGTGGGGCTGGGCTTCCTGTCGCCCCTGTCCCGCCGCCTGATGCTGGGCCACGTGCGCGTGCGCCATCCGCGCGTGGCGCTGGACCTGTCCCGGCCCTCCTCGAGCCCGCCGCCTTCCCCTGACGGCACGTGCCCGCTCACGCCATTGACTCGCGTGGGCGCGGGGCGCGTGGACATCACCGGCGCGGAGGTGCGCCTCGCGCTGCCGGACGGGCGGGGCGTGGAGGTGGAGAACCTGGACGTGGGGTGGGTGGAGCACTGGGGCGTGATGGAGCTGGAGGTGGGCGCGCGGCGGGGGCTGGTGCGCCTGGGCGCGGGGGGCGGCGAGCTGACGCTGGGGCAGCTGGGCTTCACCGGCGCGCTGGACCCCGACGAAGGGCTGCTGGACGTGGAGCGCGCGGAGGTGACGCTCGACGACATCACCGCCACGGTGTCCGGCCGCGTGGAGACGCTGTGCCATCCGGTGCTCGCGCTGGACGCGCAGGTGTTCCTGCCGCTGCGCACGCTGTCGCAGGCGAAGCTGTTGCCGCGTCCGGCCACGGGGCATCTGTGGACGCGCCTGTCCGTCACCGGGAAGCCGTCCGCGCTCGCGGTGGGCGCGGACCTGTCCGCGAGCAACCTGTCCTACGAGCAGTACGGCCCGGTGAGCCTCAACGCGCGCCTGTCGTACGCGGGGGACAGCGTGCGCGTGGAGTCGCTGGAGGCCCCGCTGGGCTCTGGCAAGGTGAAGCTGTCGGGCGCGTTGAAGCTCACGCCGGAGCTGCCCGTGGACGTGACGCTCCAGACGGAGGACGCGTCCTTCGGGCGCATCCTGGAGCGCGCGGGCGTGGCGGGCTCGTGGGTGGACTTCCCCGCGACGGCGAACGCGCACCTCACCGGGACGCTGCTGCCCCGGCCCTCGCTGTCCGGGCCGCTGGATTTGCGCAGCGGCCGCTTCGTGCTGGCCACGCGCGCGTTCGACGCGCCGGTCAGCGCGGGCAAGACGCTGCTCACCTTCGAGCGGGGCCGCGCGCAGACGGCCGTGAAGCTGACGGGGGACCGCGTGTCCTTCAGCCGCCTCACGGTGGAGTCCGGCCGCTCGCGCGTGCACGGCGACGTGACGCTCTACTTCGACACCGCGCGCGGCCTGGACATCCAGGGCAACGGCGAGCTGGAGCTGTCGGACTTCGGCCACATCGCGGAGCTGCCGTGGTCCGGGAAGGGCTCCGCGAACTACTCCATCGTGGGGGCGTACTCGGACGTGAAGGTGGACGCGAGCCTGTCCCTGCGCGACTTCACCTTCTGGGGCTTCGGCCTGGGCGTGACGCAGGCGAAGCTGTCGTACTCCAATGGCCTGCTGTCCTTCCCGTCGCTCACCGGCCAGAAGGGGCGCACGCAGTACTTCGGCAAGGCGGCGCTCACCTTCGCGCGCCTCCTGCACCTGCGCCTGGACGTGACCGTGCCGCAGGGCCGCACCGAGGACCTGGTGGACCTGGTGGCGGGGCTGAGCCCGTCCATCGCCGTGGTGCAGGGCCAGTTCGCTGGCGCGGCTTCGGGCCGCGTCGAAATCGACAGTCCCCTGGAGAAGCTGGAGGGGCTGGTGGCCTTCGACCTGCGAGACACCACGTACCTGGGCCGCCGGCTGGGCGCGGGCTCCGCGCGGCTGCGCTTCGTGGACGGCAAGGAGATGGTGCTGGAGCGCACCGTGCTGGATGGCCGGCTGGGGCGCACCTGGGTGGAGGGCTCCTTCGGCTTCACCGCGGGCGCGCTGGACTACCGCTTCGGCGGAGAGAACCTGTCGCTCGCGGAGGCCGTGGGGCAGGAGACCGCGGAAGCGATGGGCATCCAGGGCACGCTCGCGCTCGCGGGCACCGTGGCGGGCTCGGCGGACAAGCCCGACATCCAGGCCACGCTGAAGGGCCCGCGCATCACCTTCGCGTCGCGCGACCTGGGCGCCATGGACCTCGCGCTGCACCAGGAGGGCAAGCAGCTGCGCATCACCGGGCGCCCCTTCCGCGACGCGCAGGGCTACCTGAACATGACGGTGAAGGAGCCCTACCTCTTCGACTCCACCGTCGACCTGCTGCTGCCGGAAATCAAGCCGCTGCTGCCGCAGGTGCCGGCGCTGGCGGGCGTCACCGGCATGCTCGCGGGGCGCGTGACGCTGCAGGGCCCGCTGTTGCAGCCAGAGAGCTACACGGTGGGGGCCACGGTGCGGGAGCTGTCGCTCGCCCGGGGGGACCTGCGCGGCCGCAACCAGGGCCCCATCGTGCTGACGTACGTCAACAGCCGGCTGGATGTGCAGCCCTTCCGCTTCAGCGGCGCGTCGGTGGACTTCACGTTGGGCGGCTGGGTGAGCCGGCGCGCCGTGAACATGAGCCTGCGCGAGGGGCGCATGGACGTGCGGCTCCTGGAGCCGCTGTTGCCCGGCATGGAGCGCGTGGGCGGCCAGCTGCGCGTGGACGCGGAGGCGACGGGTTCGCTGGACGCGCCGTCGGTGGTGGGCACCGCGGAGCTGGCCGACGTGCGGCTGGCCATGCGCGACCTGCCGCTCACCGTGCGCGGCATGTCCGGCCGCCTGGAGCTGACGGGGCAGCGCGTGCTGCTGGAGCACCTGCAGGCCCAGGTCAACGAAGGCCAGGTGTCCGCGCGCGGCGACATCCGGCTGGAGCGCTTCGTGCCCAAGCGGCTGGCGCTGACGCTGCAACTGGACGCCGTGCCGTACCGGATGACGGAGGACCTGCCGCTCACCGTGTCCGGCCTGCTCCAGGTGGTGGGGCCGCCCACGGGGCCCACCGTCACGGGTGGGCTGGACATCATCAAGCTGCGCTACCAGAAGCCGCTCGACATCGAAGCGCTGCTCAAGACGATGCAGAAGAAGCCGAACCTCGCCGTGGGCGGAGGGGGCGAGCGCGCGAGGGACCCCTTCTTCACCTGGGACGTCAACGTGCACTTCGGTGACGTGCGCGTGGACAACAACCTGGCGAAGGCGCGGCTCTTGGGCGACGTGCGGCTGACCGGCACGGACGTGAAGCCGGGGCTCCTGGGCCGCGTGGAGGCGGCGGAAGGCAGCCAGGCGTTCTTCCGCAACAACCTCTTCACCATCGACCAGGGGCAGCTGGAGTTCCGCGACGCGTCCGGCATCGACCCGGTGTTCGAGGTGCAGGCGCAGACGTCGGTGCGCGAGTTCGTGGTGAAGCTGCACGCGTTCGGCCGGCCGGCCAACCCGCTGGTGGTGCTGTCCTCGGAGCCGGTGCTCACGGAGGGTGACATCCTGTCGCTGCTGACACTGGGGGTGACGAGCGCGGACAAGGACACGGCGGCGTCGGCGAGCTACGGTCTGGCGGCGGAGGCCCTCTTCAACGTGTCGGGACTGGACCGGCAGGTGCGCCGGTTCCTGCCCAGCAACCCCGTTCTCAGGGATTTGTCCCTGCAGATCTCCACCACCTACAACGACGCCACCCGGCAAGCGGAGCCGACCGCACAACTGGAGTCGAAGTTCCTTTCCGAGCAGCTTAAAATCGGGATGACCCAGCCAGTGAGTGGGCGAGGCACCCGGGCACGCGCTGAGTACCGCTTCGACGACCGTCTTTCCGCACAGGCCCAGTGGGACAACGAGAACAGCCAGGCGTCGTTCGGAAACCTCGGGCTCGAGCTGAAGCTGGGCTGGGAGGTCGAGTAGCCGCGCTGGCCGCGGTGCTGCTCCTCGTGTGCGCGCTGCCCGCCTTCGCGGCGCCCGCGGGCCACGACGATGACGCGCCGGAAGTGGTGGCCGTGGAGCTGCACCTGCCGGAGGGCATGGCCCCGGACGGGCTTTCGGGCCTGGTCACCCTGCGCAAGGGACAGGCGCTGACGCCGGGCGCGGTGCGCAAGTCCGTGGAGCAGCTGTTCGCCACGGGGCGATTCGCGGACGTGGTGGCGCTCACGCAGGACGTGCCAGGGGGCGTGCGGCTGGTGTTCCAGCTCATGCCGCTGCCGCTGCTGTCGCACGTGGCGGTGCGCGGCAACCAGGTCCTCACGTCCGGGGAGCTGCTGGAGGCGAGCGGGCTGCTCCAGGGCGGGCCGTTGGATCCGGAGGAGCTGGACACCGCGGCGGACGCCGTGCGCGAGGCCTACCAGCGCAAGGGCTATGACGCCGTCGACATCCAGGTCGAGGAGCGGCCGGTGCCCGCGGGCGGCGTGGCGGTGACGCTGGTGGTGGTGGAGGGCAAGCCCACCCGCGTGCGGCAGGTGACCTTCTCCGGCAGCCCCGCGCTGCCACTGCCGCGCCTGGTGGAGGCGCTGGGGATGAAGCCCGGAGAGGTCTTCGACCGGGCGAAGCTGGACGGTGGCCTGGAGCGGCTGCGCGTGCTCCTGCGCGAGGGCCAGCACTGGCGGGCCTGGGTGGGCACGCCCACCGTCGTCGTGGAGGACAGCGAGGCGTCCGTGGCGGTGCCGGTGTCCGCGGGGCCCGCGTTCCACCTGCGCTTCGCGGGCAACCGCCGCTTCCCGGACTCGCTGCTGGCGCGCGTGGTGGCCTACGACGGCGAGGAGGCGATGGATGAGACCGTGGCGGCGCGGCTCGCGCGGCGGCTGGAGGCGTTCTACCGGCGGCGCGGCTTCCACGACGCGCGCGTGCGGGCGCTGGAGGTCATCCGGCCGGACGGCGACGCGGCGGTGCTGGGCTTCCAGGTGGAGGAGGGCGCCCCGCTGCGCGTGACGGACGTGCGCTTCCATGGCAACGCGGCGCTGTCCTCCGAGTTGCTGCGCTCCATGCTCACCAACCAGGTGGCGGCGCTGGAGACGTGGCCGGAGCTGGACCTGCCCATGCGCGAGGACCCGCTGGAGACGGAGGGGCGCGAGCGGCGCTACGACAAGAGCGTGGTGTCCCCGCCCGACCCGTCCACGGTCTACGTGGAGGACGCGTGGCTGGAGGCCGCCGACGCGATGACGACGGCCTACCGCGAGCAGGGCTTCGCGTCCGCGCAGGTGACCTTCCGGGGGCTCACGGTGGACGTGGCCCGTCACCAGGCGGAGGCGGACTTCGACGTGGAGGAGGGGCCCCAGGCGTTGATCCGCGCGCCCATCTTCCTGGGCATCCCGCTGGAGGTGGATCCCGTCTGGGTGAACCTGCTGCTGCCCGTGGAGACGCCGCTGAGCTTCGAGCGGGTGGAGCAGGCGCAGGCCGCGCTGGAGCGGGGACTGGGCCGCGAGGGCTACCTCTTCGCGCACGTGAGCAACTCCGTGTCGGTGGAGGAGAATGGCACCTCCGCGCACGTGACCTACCGCACGGACCCGGGGCCTCGCGTGCGCGTGGGGCAGGTGCTGCTCCAGGGGCTGACGCGCTCGGATCCGGACGTGGTGCTGGCGCAGCTGGACCTGAAGCCCGGGGCTCCGCTGTCGGTGGAGGCGCTGGCGGAGGCGCAGCGCCGGCTGTCCCGGCTGGGGCTGTTCCGCCAGGCGGAGGTGTCGCTGGCGGACCCCAACCGCCGCGAGGCCTCCAAGGACGTGCTGGTGACGGTGCAGGAGCGCCCGCGCATCGACGGCGAGGTGTCCGGTGGCTACTTCCTGGTGGACGGTCCGCGCATCACGCTGGACACGGCATGGCGCAACCTGGATGGCCGGGGGCTGAACCTCCTGGCGCGCGGCAAGGTGAACTACGCGGGCGCGAGCGCGGAGGCGCTGTCGTCCTCGCGGCTTCCGGCCGGGTGCTCCACCGGAGAGCTGTCCGGCGAGGCGTGTGAGTCCGACCTGGATGGCTTCAGCGGCCTGGGCGGGCGCGGCAACCTGGCGCTGTCCCAGCCCCGGCTGTCCTTCCTGGCGCCGCAGGAGATTGGCGCGCGGGTGGATCTCATCGGCGAGCGCGTGCACCGGCCGTCGTACCTGTCCACGCGGTTCGCGGCGGTGATGGGCGTGGACTGGGCGCTGGCGTCGTGGGTGAACGTGTCGCTCCAGTACGAACTGGAGAACAACCGGCTGCGCTCGCGCGGAGGCGTGCTGGAGCTCATCAACCGCGCGGACCAGGAGCGCCTGCGCTACCCGTACGGTGACTTCGCGCTGCACTCGCTGCGCCCGTCCATGACGTTGGACTTCCGCGACGACCCGGCGAACCCCCGGCGCGGCATGGTGCTCAGCAGCAGCGTGGAGTTCATGCGCGGCATCAGCGTCCACCCCACGGACGTCGCGGGCAACCGCGTGCCGGAGTTCCCCATCGACGGCGTGAAGCTGTCCGGCAGCGTGAGCGCGTACGCGCCGCTGGGCCGCCGCGCGAGCGTGGCGGTGAGCGCGCGCGCGGGCACCATCGTGCCGCTGACGCAGGGGGCGCAGAACATCGGGTCCAAGCTGTTCTACCTGGGCGGCTCGTCCAGCCTCCGGGGCTTCCGCGAGGACGGCGTGCTGCCGCAGGACGTGCGCGAGGTGCTGCACCAGCGGCTGGCCGCGTGCCGCGCCGTGATTTCCCCCGCGGGCTGCCCGGACGACCTGAAGGCGGTGCTCGCCGGACAGGTGCCCGCGAGCCAGGGCGGCGAGCTCTTCACGCTGGCCAAGGCGGAGCTGCGCGTGCCGGCCATCGCCTCGGTGGACCTGGGGCTCTTCTTCGAGGCGGGCAACCTGTGGCAGGACCGCACGCTGTTCGACCCGGGCGTGCTGCGCTACGCGGCGGGCGTGGGCCTGCGCTACGTGACGCCCGTGGGCCCGCTCGCCTTCGACGTGGGCTTCAACCTGGACCGCGACGAGGCGCTCAACGAGGCTCCCACGCAGTTCCACTTCAGCATCGGGACGTTCTGACCGGAGGCCTCCGTCCATGCGAACCCACCTTGCGCGCCGTGGAGTGGCTTGGGGCCTGGGCCTGCTGGGGTTGTTCGCGCTCGCGTGTCAGCATGGGCCAGACACGGCCGCGAAGGCGCCGCGTCCCGCGTGGATGCCGCCGGAGGGCACCTGTCCTCGCGGCGCGCAGCTCCAGATGGAGCGGCTGGGGCTGAAGGTGGGGGACCGCATCCCCGTCATCGTGGACAGCATCCAGGACCACCCGGGGCCGGCCCGGTACAACTACAGCTTCGTCATCGCGCTGCCGCAGGGGGAAGGGGAGGCGAAGCTGCCGGGGGCGCGCATCGGCGGGCGGCTCTACGTGACGAAGCACCGCGTGTTCGGCCGGTACGACCGCATCTTCACCCCGGAGAGCGGCGCCACGTCCGTGCCCTTCTGCGGCGTGCTGCTGGACACGCGCTGGGACCGCGACGGCGAGGGGCTCATCGCGTATCCCAGCCCGATGAAGGGCTTCTCCGTGGTGCAGGACAACACGGGCGTCATCCAGGTGGTGGACCGCTACCCGTGAGGCCCGCGCCTCAGTCGACGTGCAGGGTGTAGGCGCGCTCGTCGGAGAAGAGCAGGTCCGCGACGCCGAGCCGGAAGGTGAAGTCGCCCTGGGTCATGGGCTTGCCGGAGAGGACGCCGTTGCTCGTGTCCAGGAGGATGCCCGGAGGGAGCGCTCCGGCCTTCAGGCTCCAGTTGCCCGCGCCGCTGACGCGCACGGTGTAGCTGTAGTCGGAGCCCACGCGGCCACCAGGCACCGCGCGAGACAGCACCTTGAGGCCGAGCCCGGCCTCCGTGAGGGTGATGGAGAGCGTGCCGGTCGTGGTCTGGGGCGGCGTGTCGCTGTCCGTCACGGCCACTGTGAACTCCGTCCTCCCCGCCTGGGTGGTGGTGCCGCTGAGGCTGCCGTTGGCCGCGAGCGTCAGGCCCGCGGGCAGCGACTGCTGCGGCGCGAGCGCGAAGCTGTACGGCGCCTTGCCTCCCGTCGCGGAGATGCGCTCGGCGTACGCGCGACTGTTGATGGCGTCCGCGAGCGGCTCCGGGCCCGCGACCCGCAGCAGCGGACGGACGGGCAGCCGCAGGCTGGCGCTGGCGCGCTTCGTCGGGATGCTCCGGTCGGACACTTCCACCGGGAGGACCAGCTCGCCCGCGCGCGTGGGCGTCCCGCTGATGCGGCCCGCGGTATCCAGCGCGAGGCCGGTGGGGAGCTGGGCGGTGGCGGTGAACTGGTACGGCGGGGTCCCGCCCCGGGCCTGGAGCTGCGCCGAGTAGGCGACGGACTCGATGCCCTCCGCCAGGATGCTGGATTCCAGCGCGAGCGGCTCCGCGGGACCTGCGTCTTCACTGCCCGCGTCTTCGCTGCCCGCGTCGGCTTCGCCCGCGTCCGTCTCACCGACGGGCCCGGTGCCCGCATCCACGCCGCCATCCATGGAGCCGGCGTCCGTCTCCGCGTTCGTGTCCGGATCCTCGTCGAACCCGTCACAGCGCCCGCCCTCGCCGCAGGTCGGCAGGCAGCGATTCTCCGAGGCGAGGCATGACGTCCCGGAGGGGCAGCCCCCCGGCCCATCGCATGCGGTGAAGCGCGACAGGTCCGGCGCGAACGTGCACGCCCCCGCCGCGAGGAGGGTGGCGCTCATCAACGCGGCAAGCAGCTTCCTCATGGCAGGACCTCCGTCACGGGCGTCGCACTCCGGAGGGCGTAGCGCGGGTGCGGGGCCCGCGACAAGTCCACGCGCGACCCGAAGGAGCCGTCGGGTGTCCCCATCTGTCTGCTCATGGAAGCTCCCAGATGAAGGACAGCGTGCCCCCGACGCCGAGCAGCGCGCCCACGCCCAGCAGCACGTTGGACGTCCGCGCCTGGCGGCGGCCCGCTTCGAGCCGCGACGTGATGCAATCCGCGAACGCCTCGCCGGCCGTGGCGCAATCACCGCCGTTCTTCGACAGCTTCGACTCCGTGCTCCGCGCCGCCAGGCCGAAGCCCACGCCCGCGATGAGCGCCGCGCCGCCCGCGCCCCACAACACCTTGGGCAGTACGCGCGAGGCGCCCTGGGGCTCCCGCTTCGCCTGCGTCGTCACCAGAGGGGACCACACCTGCTGGAGCGCCAGCCTCGCGCGCGCGTCCGCTTCGCCCGGCATCGTGGCCGGGGCCTCGAACTGCGCACGCGTCTCCGGGCCTCGCGCGTCCGTCACGGTGAGCGCCACGCTGCGCTTGCCTCCCACGCCCAGCGCCACGCCCCGCACCAGCCTGCGCACGCCCAGCGCCGTGGCCTGCGCGCTCCGGCACTCCGCGTCGCCACACGCCGTCAGCGCCGCGCCCGAGCCGCGCAGCCGCGCCACCGTGTCCTCGCGCGACTCCAGGCACGCGTCCGGCAACGCGGCCACCGCGCGCCGCGTGGCGTCCTCCAGCTCGCGCGCGTCCGTGGATGGCAGGGCCAGCCTTTCGAAGGGCATGAGCACCACGCGCGTGTTCGCGTCGCAGGGCGCGGACATGCGCAGCATCATCAACAGCAGGGATGCGGGCAGGCTCATGGCACCAGGACGGCGTCGGCTTCGTCCGGCGACGGCGTGATGCCGAGGCTCGCCATGTAGCCCCGGTAGAAGCGCGGCCCGAAGGGCACGGAGAAGAGCTTGTCGCGCATCGCGTCCTGCGCCGCGCCCCGGGCCGCCACGCTGGCGTCGTGCCAGGGCAGGCCGCCCGCGTCCACCACCTCCGACGTACGGCTGATGGCGAACGGCGCCTCCCGGCCGCTGCTTCGCAGGTAGTAGCCGCGGCCCAGGGGCAGGGCCACCACCAGCGGACGCTCGCGCTCCTTGTGCAGCTCCACCACGCGGATGCCGCGCGAGTCCTCCACCCAGAGCCGGCCCGCCAGGCCCGTGGGCACCATCAGGTAGCCCAGCGACGCGGCGTCTCCCAGGTCCGTCAGCGCGAACGCGCGATTGAGCGCGGGCGGCTGGATGAACACGTTCGGCTGGCCCCGCACGTCGTCCGTGCCCTGGCTCGCGGCGGCCACGAAGGCCCGCAGCTCCGCGTAGTCCACCTTGCCATCCCCGTTGACGTCGCCCGCGCCCGACAGCGCCGAGCGCACCATGTGGCTGAAGACGCCGGAGCGGATGGCGCTCCACTCCTGGCTCTCCTGCTCCGAGGCCGTGGACAGCACCACGCCCACCTGCGGGAAGCGCCCCAGCTCGCGGTTGCCCAAGAGCCCCTTCACCGCGTCCACGTACGCGGGGCCCACGGGCAGCGCGCCGCGCGAGTGGACGAAGAAGTACGAATCACACGCGTCCACGATGAGCTGGAGGAAGGACGCCTTGCTCGGCGACACCACGCGCTCGTACAGCTCCGTGCGCGTCAGCGGCCCGTCCAGCAGGCTCACGGACCCTTCGCCCGCGGCGCCGCGCTTGCCATGGCCCACGAACACGAAGGTCAGCACCGGCACGGCGCCCTTCGCCCGGTCCTCCGCCATGCGGGCGTTCAGGCGGGCGAGCGCGGCCCCCAGCGCGGGATGCGTGGGCGGGCGCGTCTTCGCGGCGAGCCCCGGGTGCAGGGCCTGGGTCTCCGCGTCCAGCACGCTCAGCAGCACGACCTCCCGCGAGCGGGGCGCGAACAGCTCGTAGTACCGCGCGCCGTCGTCGTCCGCGTAGCGCAGGGGCGCCTGGGACGGTGCCGTGCCCGTGTTGTTGGCCACGATGAGGGCGTAATGCACCTGCTCCGGCGCGGCGCTCGCGGCGGTCCCGGCCAGGAGGAAGAGAACACCCAGGACCAGCGGCCTGTGAGGGGGCATAGGCATCAAGGGTTTGCGCGATGCGCTGTGAGAAAGAATGCCATGGGCCCCAACCGACAATCCACCCGTGGCCGCTCGCGACAACATGCGGATGACGGGACCGCGACGGTCGCGGTAAGCCCTTGAGGGATGGAGTGGGATGACGACACGCTGCGCCGTTTTCGCGAAGGCACCCCGGAGGTGCTGGCGGAGGTGTATCGCGCGCACGCGGAGCCGCTCGCTCGCCTGCTCAAGGCGGCCGCATGGCGGGGAGCCTTCACCCGCCTGAGGAACGCGATGGAGCTGGAGAACACGCTGTTGGAGACCTTCGCCCGCGCCTTCGAGCCGCGCACGCGCGCCGCCTACAACGGCACGCGTCCCTATGCCCACTTCCTGATGGGCATCGCGCGCAACGTGCTGCTGGAGCAGTCGCGCGAGCGCGAGCTGGTGGGCCGCGACGAGGCCTTCGAGGGGCTCACCGAATCCTCCTCCGACGAGGGCGGGCTGGATGAGCTGTTGGAGGACCGCGAGGTGGAGGCGCTGCTCGCGGCGTTCAAGGGCGGCCTGTCCCGTGAGGAACAACGGCTGTTCGAGCTGCGCTTCGGCGAGGGCCTGCCCCAGGAGGAGGCCGCCACGGCGCTGGGCCTCACGCGCATCCAGGTGCGGCGGCGCGAGTTCGGGTTGAAGTCCCGGTTGCTGGGGTTCTTCCAGTCGAAGGGGTACCTCCAGGACCTGGAGACGCAGGGCTGGAGCTTCTTCAAGCGGCGGGGTGCGCGATGAGTGGATGTGACGACCGCCAGGCGAAGCAGGCCATGGCCGCGCTCTTCGAGAAGGGCCGCGACGGGCTGGACGCGGACGGCTTCGAGCGCCTGCGCGCGCACCTGGCCACCTGTCCCGAGTGTCAGGAGTCGTACACGCGGCTGTCGCGCGTGGAGTCGGTGCTGGAGCAGCGGGCGCTGCCCCAGGCCCGGAGCGCGCTCCTGGAACAGGCGCTGTTCGCCAGGCTCCAGCCCGCCCCCGTGCGTGCGGTGGTGGTGCCCGAGCGCAGGAAGTGGTTCGCGTCCCCGCTCTTCATGCCGCTGGCGCTGAGCGCCGCCGCCGCGACCGTGGCGCTGGTCGTCGTGGCGCCGTCGATGGAGCGCCAGGAGCAGCAGCCCGTGCCGGAGTGGCAGGCGCGCTCGTCCGCTCCGGGCGCAGGGGTCTGGGGCGTGCGCGCCTTCTGCATCTCGCCCGCGGGCACCGTGCTGTCTGAGGCCCGGCCCGGCGGGACGCTGACGTGCGCGGAGGGCAACGCGGTGCAGTTCAGCTACACCGCGCCGGAGCGCGTGCGCCTGTCGCTGGAGGGGCTGCCCTCCGAAGGCGAGCCGCTGCGCTTCTTCCCGAGCGAGGGCCCGGCCCCGGAGGTCGCCGCGGGCGTGGACGTCACGCTGCCCTTCAGCACGCCCGTGCAGGGCGGATGGCTGACGGGCCCGGTGCCGGTGCGCGCGCGCTTCACGGACGCGCAGGGCCGCACCGTCGCGGACACGCAGGTGACGCTCCAGCCGCGCTGATCCGCCTTCGCATCATCCAACCCCAAGAACGAACAACCCCCCTCCCGTGCGAGCACAGGAGGGGGGCGGGGACTGTCGTGCCTTGTGGGGTCCGTGAGTGACTACGGACGCTGGACACGGCGATCCACTTCCGCGGTGCCGGTGTACTGCGTGGCCACGTTCAGGAAGCCCTTGCGCTGAACGCGCCAGATGCCGGCGGGTGGGTTCGAAAGGGTGACGGCCTCACCGGTGGAGGTGCCCTCGGCGCTGGTCGCGACGAGTTCCCCGTTGGGGGCAAGGACGTTCAGGTCCAGGTCGTGGGCGGGGCTGCCCCAGCCCATATGGACCGCGAGGACGACGTGACGGCGGCGGTGGCGGCGGCCCAGCCCAGTGACAGCAGACGCTTCATGGGGTGCTCTCCCGAGGTGCGTCGCGGCTCTTCAAAGTCCGCGCAAAAGGGGTGTGTCGGGGGAGCGTTTCCGTGGATCGCCGCCGCACCGGATTGTTCTGTACTGGCTGAATCCGGGGACCTGTCGGGGAAGAGGGTCTTTCCCGCCCCTGGCGGTGACAGTGTCCGGAGCGCAAGCGGGCCCGAGGTGGGGCGTCGGTATACAGTCCACGGCGTGTTCTACGCGTGTGTGCGGGCGGTGGTGGCGCTGGCGCTGCGGCTCTTCTACCGGGTGAAGGTGAATGCCCCGGGCGAAGCGCCCTCCGGGCCGGTGCTCTTCGTGGGCAACCATCCGAACGGGCTCATCGACCCGGCGTTGGTGTTCATCCTCACGCGGCGCCAGGTGACGTTCATGGCCAAGGCGCCGCTGTTCAAGCTGCCAGTCATCGGCTGGTTGTTGAAGGGGCTGGACGCGCTGCCGGTGTATCGCAAGCAGGACGACCCGACGCAGATGGGGCGCAACGAGGGCACGCTGGAGGCGGCGAAGGGCGCGCTCGTGCAGGGGCGGGCCATCACCATCTTCCCGGAGGGCAAGAGCCACTCGGAGCCGGAGCTGGCGGAGCTGAAGACGGGGGCGGCGCGCATCGCGCTCAACGCCGCGCGCGAGGGCGCCCCGGTGCGCATCGTCCCGGTGGGGCTCACCTACGCGGAGAAGAACGTCTTCCGCAGCGAGGTGCTCATCGACCAGGGAGCGCCCATCGACGTGACGGCCTTCCTGCCGAAGGACGCGGCGTCGGAGCAGGACGCGGTGCGCGCGCTGACGGAGCGGGTGGCGGAGGGCCTGCGCTCGGTGACGCTGAACCTGGAGCAGTGGGCGGACCTGCCGGTGGTGCAGGTGGCGGAGCAGCTCTACGCCTTCCGTCAGGGCGGCGCGCTGGACGCGGAGCGGCTGCGGCTGTGGGCGCGCGGGGTGCGGCTGTTCCGGACGCAGGAGCCGGAGCGCTACGCGCGCCTGCATCAGCACCTGTCCTCGTTCGGCAGCCGGATGGCGCTGGTGCAGGCCTCACGGCCGGAGGAGCTGTCCGTGGAGTACCGCCCGGGCAACGTGGTGCCGTTCGCGGTGAAGACGCTGCTGCGATTGGTGTTCGGGCTGCCGCTGTTCGCGCTGGGGCTGGCGGTGTTCGGGCTGCCCTATCCGCTGCCCCGGATGGCGGCGCGCAGAGCGGAGCTGGACATCCAGGCCACGGTGAAGTTCCTCACCGCGGTGGTGGTGTCCGTCGTGTGGTGGTGGGGCCTGACGG
>NZ_RAVY01000057.1:0-47133 GCF_003611625.1 Corallococcus sp. CA054B | reverse complement strand
GTCTGACCGCCCGCCCTCCCCCTCAGGGCGTGCTGACCTGGAACGGCACCGTGACGAGCGGCGTCTGGAGGCTTTGCACCTTCGACACGCGCACCCCCGCGTCGCTGATGGCGTAGACGTAGTCATCCGCCATCACGCTGCGGCGCACATCCGGCGTGTAGTAGTAGCTCCACTGCGGCAGGTTCTGGGTCTTGAACAGGTCCGACATGGGCACCGCGCCTACCGGGGAAATGCCCGCCGCCAGGTCCACGCGGAACACGCGCAGCTCCGTGCGGAAGCTCCGCCAGTAGTCGTCATGGGACATGTAGGACCTCGAGTAGTCCGTGAACGGGATGGCCACCAGCCCCTTGGCCGCGAAGTAGTTGAAGGCCTTGTGCTCGTAGAGGGCCTCGCTCCAGCCGTAGGCCTCGCCCACCAGCTGCGTGGAGACCTCCTTCGGGTTCGCCATGTCGCCCACGTCGAAGAGGGACAGCTTCAGCGCGCTCGTGCCGCAGCAGCCGCCGTTCGGATCCGTGTGGATGCCCAGGGTCAAGAGGTGGTGGTCGCCCACCGGGTGCATGTACGTGGAGAAGCCGGGGACCTTCAGCTCGCCCACCTTGCGCGGGTGGGCCGGGTCGCTCAGGTCGAAGGTGAAGAGCGGATCCACCTGGAGGAAGGTGACCACGTAGCCGCGATTGCCCACGAAGCGCGCGCTGAAGATGCGCTCGCCCTCGGCCAGGTCCTCGCTGCGGCCCAGCTCCGCCAGGTGCCCGTTCTCCACGCCCAGCGTCGTCACGCGGCTGGCCGTCGTGGTGCGGCCCCACCACCAGTCGGGATGCTCCGGCTCCGGGAGGCGCGTGGTGACCGTGGTGGCCATGCGCAGCACGCCCTCGTACTCGTCCAGGGCGAACTGGTTGATGGGCATGCCCTCCACCGTCCCGGAGCCCACGTACACCGCGCGGCCCGGCTGGCGCAGGTCGAACTTGTGCAGGTAGGTGAAGTCCTTCTGCCCCACCTCCGGCCACCACCAGTAATGCGAGTGCGCCAGGTACAGCGATTCCCTGGACGCGTAGACCGTGCCCGGCTCCGCCACCAGGCTGGTGCGCCCCGGCGCCGCCGTGCGCGCGTCCAGGTCCAGCGAGGCCACCGTCACGAAGCCCAGCGCGGACGGCGCGTTGCTCCGGTAGAAGTCACCGCAGGACGTGGGCAGCGACGTCTCCACGCCCGCCGCGTCCACGTGCTTGCCCGCGGGCAGCCACTGGTCCAGCGTGTTCGCGCGGATGTGCTTCTCGTTCTCGGCGATGAGCGCGTCGAGGGTCTGGGTGAGCTTCTCCTCGTCCTTGTAGAGGTCCTCCGAGTATTCCACCCAGAACTTCACGGCCTCCGGCCAGCGGAACGCGTCCGACAGCACCAGCCGCACGTTGCTGTCCACGCGGCGCGCCTGGTTGAAGACGCCGGGCAGGTAGACCTGATCCACCACCGTGGGGTGCGCCACGTCCGACACGTCCACCGTGGTCACCTTGGTGCTGTCCGCGTTGTAGTAGCCGCAGCCGAAGCCGTAGCAGGCCATGTCCGCGACAGGCACCATGCCTCCGCCCACGCCCCCGCCCTTCGCCGGGGTGCCCGGCAGCGACCGGGCCACCTGCGAGACGATGACCAGCCGGTTCTGCGCGTCGAGCAGCATCTCCCGGGGCCAGCCCTCCACCTCCAGCGTCGCCGCCAGCGTGAGCTGCTCCGCGGGCCACGAGCGGTGCGCGTACAGCCGGTTGCCCGACAGCACGAAGATGCGCGTGCCGTCGTTCTGCACGAAGTCCGACTCGTGCACGCCCTCCACCTGGTTGTTGGTGCCGGTGGAGTCCTTCGGCGCCTGGCTGCCGGAGCCGGACGTCACGCCGCCCCCCGCCGAGTCCTCCGTGGGCATCGGCCCGAAGACGACGCCGCCGCGCGTCCCCCGGCCGAAGCGCTCCCAGTAACCGGGCTTCTGCTGCTCCAGGCTCGCGCGCATCTGCTTCGTCGCGGTGTCCTCGATGTACTGCTCCAGCGCCGAGCAGTCGTTGAAGGTCTCCAGCTTCAATGACTGCTGCACGGGTTCATTGGCCAGCCCCTCCAGGGCCTTGCCCCCGCTGTCACCGCACCCCACCGCCAGGAGCGTGAGCCCCACCGTTCCGAAAAGACGCAGCCGCATGCGTGAATCCTCCCTCGAAAGCCTCGCGGGGCCAGGCGCTTTGCCATGCCCATGCCAGGGGAGGATCCCGTCGCGTCTGTCTGTGATTGCGGGGGGTTGGGCAGCGCGCGGGGTCCGCCACCGCTCTCAGAAACCTGAGGCGCGCACGGGACTCGCGGTGGGAAAACCGAGGGACTGGGGCACGAAGCGCACGAAGCGCTGCTGCAGCTGCGCGTCCATGCCTTCCAGCCGCAGCCCCATGCCCGTCTGCGAGCGGAACCCGCTCCCCATCCCGGGCGGGTTGCACCACGCCACCACCGCCTGCGCCTCGCAGGGCGTGCGCTGGCCGGCCATCACCAGGCGCAGGGACAGCCGCGAGCCCTCGCGCGCGGGCGTGAGCGTGCGCACGAAGAGGCCCTGCGGGCTGGCGTCGTGGCTGAAGCCGCTGAGCGTGGGCCCTCCCGGCGTGTTGAACTCCACCACGGTGAAGAAGGGCACCCGCTCCGCGGCCCTCAAGGGGACCGTGCCCGGAGACAGGCGGGCCAGCACCATCGCCAACAGCTCGTCCGCGCCCAGCTGCCGCTTGAGCAGCAGCGGCGCGCCGCTCAGCTCCTGCGCGCGGGCCAGCACGTCCGGCGCCTCCTCCACCCGCGACATGAGGACCAGCGGCTTGCGCGCGAACTGCTCGCGCAGGCGCGTGGCCAGCGCCAGGGCCTCGCGAGGCAGCCGCGACACGTCCACCACGAAGCCGTCCAGCCTTTCCCCGTGGGTGGCGGCCTGGGCCGCCGCGTCGTCCAGGTCCTTGGCGTAGAGCACGTGCAGCCCCTCGTGCTCCAGCGCTCCGCCCAGGAAGGTGTGCAGGAACCGGCCGCCCTCCACCAGCAGCACGCCCCGGCCGCGCGGCGGGCCCGTCCAGGCGCGCTCGCGCGACAGCCGCACCGCGGCCACCTTCGCCGCCAGCGCCTCCTGGCTCACCGGCTTGGGCAGGAAGTCGTCCGCGCCCGCGCGCCCGCAGTGCATCACCTCATGGGGCTCGTCCGCCGCGGTGAACATCACCACCGGGACATTGCGCCCCGCCGGGTGCGCCTTGACCATGCGGCAGGCCTCGTCCCCCTGGAGCTTCTCCAGGTGCAGGTCCATCAGGATGAGCGCCGGCGTCCGCTGCGCCAGCTCCGCCAGGCACGCATCCGCGCCCTCCAGCCCCACCGCGTCACAGCCCATGCGCGACAGGTGCAGCCGCATCACGTCCCGCGCCGTCCGCGAGTCGTCCACCACGAAGACCAGATCTCTCGGGCGAGGAGAAAAGCCGGGGGTCGTCATGACTCCCGGAGATACGCGGACTCCAGGGATGGCACCACGCACCCGGCGCCACAACGTGCGCTGGTGGACGCCTGTTCCGTGCGCCGCGGGACGTCAGCCGCGGGGCTCCGCGCGGCCGGACAGCAGCTTCGTGAGCTGACGGGCAATGAGGGCGCACTGCGCGGCGTCACCGGCGGCCAGCGCGTCCTTGCCGCCCACCAGGAGCTGCTGCACGGTGCCCACGGCCGACTCGGCCTCCGGGCTGGGGTTCTCCCGGGCGCTCTGCTGGAGCAGCCGGGCCAGCTTCTCCCCGCGCTCCAGGAGCTTGCGGAAGGTCTCCTCCGCCTTGCGCGCGTCCACCACGCCCTGGGCCTGGGCGTAGTGGGACTGCTCCTGGCCCAGCTTCTCCGCCTCGCCCTGCGGCAGGCCGGCCCGCGCCTCCAGGCGCACCAGGTCCATGTTGCCGGAGGTCAGGTCGGTGGCCTTCACAGAGAGGATGCCCTCGCCGGACAACTCGAAGACGACCTCCAGCGGCGTCTCCCCGCGGTTGGCGACGTGCAGGTTCTTGAGGACCACCTCGCCCAGCTTGTGGTTCTCGTCCTGGAACTCGCTCTCCCCCTGGTACACGGGGATGCGCGCCTCGGACTGGCCGGAGGTGCCCGGGAAGAAGATGTCGCGCGCCACCACGGGCACGCCCGTGTTCTTGGGGATGAGCCGCTTCACCCGGCCGCCCATCACCCCCACGCCCAGGCTCTGGCTGGCCACGTCCAGGAGCAGCGCCTGCCCCGCCTGGCGGACCAGCTCGTCCGCCTGCACCGCGGCGCCCAGCGCCACGGCCTCGTCCGGGTGCACGTCCGTGGAGGGCGCGCGGCCGAAGAAGTCCGCCACCAGCCGGCGCACCAGCGGCACGCGGGTCATCCCGCCCACCAGCAGCACCACGTCCACCGAGCGCGGATCCATCCGCGCCTCCGCCATCACGCTCTTGCAGACGTCCAGGCAGCGGCGCGACAGCGGCTCGGAGAGCGTCTCGAAGAAGCTGCGCGTGAGCGCGGTGTTGATTTCGGTGAAGCGCTTCACGCCCGCCGTGTGGTCGCCCAGGCCGGACACTGAGATGAGGGCCTCCTCGGACTCGGTCAGCTCGCGCTTGGCCGCCTCCGCCGCCACCTTCAAGCGCCGCAGCGACTGCGCGTCCTTGGAGACCGCCTCCTGGAAGGGGTCCTCCACCTGCGCCAGCAGCCACTGGACGATGCGTTGATCGAAGTCCTCGCCGCCCAGCGCGTGGTCGCCGCCCGTCGCCTTCACCTCGAAGACGCCCGCCTTCACGTCCAGGATGGACACGTCGAAGGTGCCGCCGCCCAGGTCGAACACCAGCGCGCTGCCCTCGAAGCCGCGCGACAGGCCGTACGCCAGCGCCGCCGCGGTGGGCTCGTTGACCAGCCGCACCACCTCCAGCCCCGCGATGGCCGCCGCCTCTCGCGTGGCCTGGCGCTGGTTGTCGTCGAAGTTCGCGGGGACGGTGATGACGCACTTGCGCACGTCGCACCCGAAGTGCGCCTGCGCGTCCAGGCGCAGCTCGCCCAGGATGAAGGCGGACACCTGCGTCACCGGCAGCACGCGGCCGGACAGCTTCACGCGCACGTCGCCCGTGGGCCCGGCCACCAGGGGGTACGGCACCACCGCCTTCGCCTGCTGCACCAGCTCCGGCGTGTAGCGGCGGCCCAGGAAGCGCTTGGTGGCCCACACCACCGCGTCCGGGTGCTCCTCCCCCAGCGCCTGGGCCGGCCGCCCCACCAGGCGGTCGCCCGCCCGGGTGAGGCCTACCACCGAGGGCGTGAGGCGTCCTCCCGAGCGCGAGGGGATGAGGCGCGGACGGCCGTCTTCCACGGTCGCGACGACGCTGTTGGTGGTGCCCAGGTCGATGCCGATGACAGGTTCTTGCATGGCGAGGGGTGGGGCCCACGCTACGGGTAAGCGCCCGCTTCCGCCAAGTCCTGTCGCACCCAGGCCGTCCGTTCCCGGGCGCCGGACTGCCTCAAAGGGCCCCCTCGGGCTCTGAAGACGGCCACCAGCACACACCCGGAGCGCCCATTCGGTGACGCTTCCCTGCTCGCCCTCTCCAGCCCCGGGAGGCCCCGAGCGGCCACGGCGATCCACGCATGGCGCCGGCATCATTGCCGCCAGGGACGCCCCATGCTAAGGGCGCCAGCGTCATGGTGAACGTCTCCATCGCCCGCCGCTACGCCCGCGCCATCCTCGACGTCGCAGCGGAAGGCAACCGCACCGACGCCGTCGCCGAGCAGCTCAACGCCTTCGCCGCCGTCGTGGGCAAGAGCGCCGACCTGTCGGACGTGTTGCTCAACCCCGCCTACAGCCGCGCCCAGCGCAGCCGCGTGGTGGAGGCCCTGCTCCAGGCCATGCCCTCCCCCGCCGAGCCCGCGCTGGCCAACGCGGTGCGCCTGCTGGTGGACCGCAACCGCCTGGGCTACCTGCCCGACATCGCCCGGCTCTACCGCGACATGGCGGACGCCCGCGCGGGCCGCGTCCGGGGCCAGGTCACCAGCGCCGTCCCGCTCTCCGCGGACGCCGTCGCCCAGCTCCAGCAGTCGCTCCAGCAGCTCACCCAGCGCAACGTCGTGCTGGAGACCAAGGTGGACCCCGCCCTGCTCGGCGGTGTGGCCGCCCAGGTCGGTGGCACCCTCTACGACGGCTCCCTGCGCACGCAGCTCGAGCAGATGCGCCGCGAGCTGAAGTAACCCCCTCTTCACTCCCGGTGCGGCAGACGCGCCGGGTTGTCAGGGTTGCCCCGTAGTCCTAGTCAAACCTGTATTTCCTGTCGGCTCTGGGAATGGGTATACTTCTGGGCAACGCGGACAAGCCCGCGTTTTCCGAGACGACCCGCCCATGCCGCAGCCTGTGTTCCAACGGCTTCCCGGAGCCCTTCCGACCCCGGGGGTTCCCGAGGAAACCCTGCCCTTCTTGAGTGCGTTGCTCAACGCGCCGGGTTGGGGAGTGGCGCTGGTGGATGGGGACTCCCGCCTCGTCTGGATGAACGACCTGCTGGCTTCGCTCGGCGGCCGCCCGGCACAGCTGTGCGTGGGGCGCTTCCTGTCGGAGGTGTGGCCCGGCCTGGCGCCGCCGCTGTCGCCGCTGCTCGCGCGGGCGCAGTCCGGTGAGCGCGTGGCGGAGGAGATGGTGTCCGGCCGCTTCGGCGAGGTGGGCACGCTGCGCCACCTGACCGTGAGCGCCATGCCGGCGGCCCCTGGGGCACCTGCGTCCGGCGTGCTGCTGCTCCTGCGGGACTCCTCCGCGCGCCTGCGCGAGGAGGCGGCGCTGCGCGCGAGCGAGGAGCACATGCGCTCCATCGTGGAGATCTCCTGCGACGGGTACTTCTTCCACGACCGCGGGCAGTTCCTGGAGATCAGCCCCGGCCTAGGGCGCCTGCTGGGCTATTATGAGACGGCGGAGCTGATCGGCCGGAACATCCTGGAGTGCGTGGCGCCGGAGTTCCGCGCCCCCGCGCGCGACGTGATGGACCGCGGCGTGGAGGCCCCGTACGAGCTGGCCGTGCTCCACCGCGACGGCCGCCGCATCCCCGTGGAGGTCATGGGCCGGCCGGCGACGTTCCAGGGCCGCTCGGTGCGCATGGGCGCGGTGTGGGACGTGAGCATCCGCAAGGCCGCCGAGGAGCGCCTGATGCGGATGGAGCACTTCCGCGACCAGTTCCTGGACGCGGCGGGGGACGGCTTCAAGGCCCCGCTCCAGTCGCTCCAGTGCGACGTGCTCGCCCTCCAGCACGCGCCGTCGATGCCGGAGGGCCTGACTGACCAGGTAGGGCGGGTGGGCGCGGGCGTGCGCCGGGTGGAACGGCTGATCCGCCAGCTGCTGGATTTCACCCGCGCCCGGCTGTCCAACGGCCTGCCCGTGCACACCTCCTCCGTCGACCTGGGGCAGCTGGCGGAGCGCGTGCTGGCGGACCGGCAGCGCGCCCACCCGGGCCGCGACCTGCGGCTCGTGGCCAGCGGCGACCTGAAGGGCACCTGGGATGGCGAGCGGCTCTCCCAGCTGATGGACTCCCTGGTGGGCAACGCCCTGCACCACGGCCCGGCGTCTTCATCCGTGGTGCTCCAACTGACGGGGCGCTTCGACGGGGTGACGGTGCAGGTGCACGACCCGGACTGCCGCGTGCCGCCGGAGTACCAGGGCACCCTCTTCGAGCCGTTCAAGCACCGCGCCCTGTGCTCCGCGGATGACGGGCTGGGGCTGTCGCTCTTCATCGTGCGGCAGATCGCCCTGGCTCACGGCGGGCGCATCTCCGTGGAGTCGGGGGCGGCGGACGGCACCCGCTTCATCGTGTGGCTGCCCCGCGAGGACGGCCCCTCTTCCGGCGTCTAGCCGGCTCCCAGGCCATGCGGGCGGGCAGGCCCCCCTGCGTCCGGGCCGCCGGCTTACGTGCGCGATAAAGGGGTGCGGGGGTGGGGGAAGGCCCTGGCGCGTGGTGCGTTGCGAGAGTCCCGGTGCCCGTGATAGGGGGCCACCCGGTACATCAAGATTCGCGGCGGCCATCCCCGTTCTCCTCAGGCCGCCCCCTCCGCAAGGACGCTAGACGCCCATGGAAATCCGCGCCGACGAGATCAGCAAAATCATCCGGGAGCAGATCAAGGACTACGGCAAGAAGGTCACCGTCGCCGAGACCGGCACCGTGCTGACCGTGGGCGACGGTATCGCCCGCGTGTACGGCCTGGAGGGCGCGCTCGCCGGTGAGCTGGTGGAGTTCGCCAACGGCGTGCAGGGCCTGGTCCTCAACCTGGAAGAGGACAACGTCGGCGTCGCCATCATGGGCGAGTTCAAGGACATCCGCGAGGGTGACTCCGTGAAGCGCACCGGGCAGATCGCCTCCGTGCCGGTGGGCAAGGGCCTGCTGGGCCGCGTGGTGAACGCGCTGGGCCAGCCGGTGGACGGCAAGGGTCCCGTCGAGGCCACCGAGCACCGCCGCCTGGAGGTGAAGGCGCCCGGCATCGTGAAGCGCAAGTCCGTGCACGAGCCCCTGCAGACGGGCATCAAGGCGCTGGACGCCCTGGTGCCGGTGGGCCGCGGTCAGCGCGAGCTCATCATCGGCGACCGCCAGACGGGCAAGACGGCCGTCGCCATCGACGCCATCATCAACCAGAAGGGCCTGGGCGTTTACTGCATCTACGTCGCCATCGGGCAGAAGCAGTCCACCGTCGCGCAGGTGGTGGAGAAGCTGACCAAGCACGGCGCCATGGAGTACACGACGGTCGTCGCGGCGAACGCGTCCGACCCGGCGCCCATGCAGTACTTCGCGCCGTACGCGGGCGTCGCCATCGGCGAGTACTTCCGCGACAACAAGATGCACGGCCTCATCGTGTACGACGACCTCTCCAAGCAGGCCGTGGCGTACCGCCAGCTGTCCCTGCTCCTGCGCCGCCCGCCGGGCCGCGAGGCGTACCCCGGCGACGTGTTCTACATCCACAGCCGCCTGCTGGAGCGCGCCGCCAAGCTGTCCGACGAGGAGGGCGCGGGCTCCCTCACGGCGCTCCCCATCATCGAGACGCAGGCGGGTGACGTGTCCGCCTACATCCCGACGAACGTCATCTCCATCACCGACGGGCAGATCTTCCTGGAGACGGACCTGTTCTTCTCCGGCGTCCGCCCGGCCATCAACGTGGGCCTCTCCGTGTCGCGCGTGGGTTCCGCGGCGCAGATCAAGGCCATGAAGCAGGTCGCGGGCTCCATGAAGCTGGAGCTGGCGCAGTACCGCGAGCTGGCCGCCTTCGCCCAGTTCGGCTCCGACCTGGACAAGGCCACGCAGGAGACGCTGGCGCGCGGCGCCCGCATGGTGGAGCTGCTCAAGCAGGGCCAGTACGAGCCGCTCTCCGTCGAGCGTCAGGTCATCCAGATCTACGCCGCGACCAACAAGGACGACGCGGGCAAGCGCGGGTGGATCCGCAACGTGCCGGTGGGTGACGTGGTCCGCTGGATGAAGGAGATGCTGGAGTTCGTGGACAGCAAGTACCCGAACATCGTCTCCGACCTGGTCGCCAAGCGCGAGCTGACCGCCGACATCAAGGCGAACATCAACAAGGCGCTGACCGAGTTCAACGACCTGTTCCAGGCGACCCCGGGCGCCAAGGTCTAGTTTCGCGCCCCACGCGCGGTTGCCGTCACGGACAGCCCCGCCCTCCCTTTTCGCAGGGAGGCGGGGCTTTTCGTTTGCCTTCAGCGCAGCCGGGGCAGGATGGCGCGCAGGCTCTTGTCCGCGCTGCCCCGCGCGCCCAGCCGCTGCACGGCGGCGCGCTCGTAGGGCATCACGTTGGCGCGCTCCACCAGCTGCACGTGCGCGCCCAGCGCGGCGGGCATGGCCAGGTCCAATTCGAAGATGTCACCCGCGACCAGCGTGGACTCCGGGCCCGTGTGCGTGGCGTCCCAGATGCGCTTGAGCGCGGAGAAGTAGCGCCCGCGCCGCAGGTACACCGGCCGGCCCAGCACGCCGTCCAGGTGGAGCGCGTCCGGCAGCGCGTCGAAGCGCGCGTCCTTCGGCTCCGTGTCCTCCAGCTGGAACTTGCGCGCGTCGCCGAAGACCTTCAGCCGCTCGCGGCCCTTGGGGGCCAGCTTGTCCAGCTTCGCCTCCACCAGCTCCGTGTGCGCGTTCGTCACCACGGACACGGGCAGGCCCGTGGCGAGCAGCGCCTCCAGCACCTCCTTCGCCTCCGCCTTGAAGGCCGTGGCCGAGTGCCGGTACGCCTCCCGGTACAGCGACTGCACCGTGTCCGTGCGCAGCGCTTCGTCGTCGCCCTTGCCGAAGCGCTTGAGCAGCCGGTGCGCGGTGCAGGTGGCCGTCAGGTAGGGGTCCGCGGTCGCAGGCGCCACGATGCGCCCCGCCACCTCCCAGCCGTACTGGTCCACGCCCTCATGCAGCGCGGCGACCTCCTCCGCCCACGCCTGGGACGCGTCCTGCCCCAGCACCCCGTACAGCGCGTCCTGGAAGTGCTTGAGGAAGGGCTCGCCCTCCGCCAGCACGTCCGTGAAGGTCCCATCGAAGTCCAGCACCACGCACGCGATTCCCATCCACCCATCCTTCTTGCAGCCCGGCCGCTTCGAAGCGCGGCCGTGAACGAAAGCCCTGAATGACGCCCCGTTGGCCGCTCCGAATCAAGCCCCCTGCCCTGCCTCCGGGTGGAGGCGGGTGCCAACTCCCGGAAAGCCGGATGGAACCCAGGTCGGGTGGTCCCACGCCTCCCGCACCCCCACCGTAGAGCCTCCCGCGGGGGAGGGGGGCTCCGCGCCCATGTCCGAGCCGACTGGCACCTTTCTGGCGGAGTCCACACCCGTGCCGCAGGAGTGGCTGCGCACGGTGTTGCACCTCTTGCCGGTGGGCGTGGTCATCGTGGACACGGCGGGCCGCCTGCTCGCGGCCAACGCCGCCGCGAGCGCGCTGTGGGGCCAGGACGCGCTGGCGCGGATGCAGCTGGAGCAGTTCGACACCTTCGAGGCGTACTGGCCGGGCACGGGCAGGCGCCTGCGCGGCGAGGAGTGGGCCGTGGCGCGCACGCTGCGCACCCGGCAGACCGTCTCCAACGAGGAGGTGGACATCGTCGGGAAGGACGGCGCGCGCCGCACCATCCTCAACTCCTCGGCGCCGCTGTACTCGGCGGAGAGCGGGCTGGTGGGGGCGGTGAACATCAACGTGGACATCACCGAGCGCAAGTCCACCGAGCGCGCGGAGTTCTTCGTCAGCGAGGCGAGCCGGCTGCTCGCCGAGTCCCTGGACTGGGAGACCACGCTCAAGGCCGTGGCACGGCTGGCCACGCTGGAGTGGGCGGACTACTGCATGGTGGACGTGCTGGGGCCGGACGGAGCGCTGCACCGGCTCGCGCTCAGCGCGAGGGACCCGCGCAAGCAGTCGCTGCTGGACCAGACGCTGTCCTTTCCGCCGGAGGCCGGCTCGGACACGCCGCTGGGCCGGGCGTTCGCGCGCGGCAAGCCCGTGCTCATCGCGGACATCACGCCCGACTGGTTGGATCAGGTCTCCCGCTCGAGCGAGCACCGCCGGCTGCTGGAGGCGCTGGCGCCGCGCTCGTCCATGCTGCTGCCCCTGGCGGTGGGGCGCCGGCGCTTCGGCATCATCAACCTGGTCTCCGCGTCGCCCGCGCGCCGCTACACGAAGCGGGAGCTGGGCTACGCCACGGAGTTCGCGCGCCGCGCCGCCCTGGCGGTGGAGAGCGCCCGGCTGTACCGCGAGGCCCGCGAGGCCCTGCGCGAGCGCGACGCCTCCGCGGCCATGCTGGAGTCCTTCTTCGCCGCGTCGCCGGTGGGCATGGGCTTCGTGAACCAGGACCTGCGCTACGTGCGGCTCAACAAGGTCATCGCGGAGAACAACGGCATCCCCCTGGAGAAGCACCTGGGCCTCACGCCCCGCGAGCTGATGGGCCCGGCGGGCGGCCCCATCGAGGACCTCCTGAGCCAGGTGCTGGAGTCGGAGGAGGCCGTGGTGGACGACCCGGTGGAGTACGTGAAGGGCCCGGAGCCGCGCACCTTCCTGGCCACGTACTTCCCCGTGCGCTCCGGCGAGGAGCTCCTGGGCGTGGGCGGCGTGGTGCGCGAAATCACCGAGCAGCGCCGCATGGAGACCCACCTGCGCTTCCTCACGGACGCCACCACCCGGCTGGCCACGTCCCTGGACTGGCGCACCACCGTGCGCAACGTGGCGGAGCTGGTGGTGGCGCAGATGGCGGACTACTGCCTGGTGGACATGCTGGGCGAGGACGGCCAGCACCTGGAGCGCGTGGAGCGCCGCGCCCGCAATGGCAGGCTCCAGGCCCGGCTGGAGAAGTCCATGCCCTACGCGCCGCAGCCCGGCGCCCAGACCCTGCTGCGCAAGGTGCTGGAGACGGGGCGCTCGGAGCTGGTGGCGGAGGTGGATGAAAACGCCATGCGCGCCTTCGCCGTCAACGAGGTGCACCGGGAGGTCCTGGAGGGGCTGAGTCCGCGCTCGGTGATGGTCGTCCCGCTGATGGCGCGCGGGCGCACGCTGGGCATCGTGAGCGCGGCGACGTGCTCGCCCACGCGGCGCTTCAACACGCGGGATTTGTCACAGCTGGAGGACCTGGCCTGGCGCGCGGCGCTGGCCGTGGACAACGCGCGGCTGTACCGGCAGGCGGAGCAGGCCGTGGCCGCGCGCGACGAGTTCGTGGCGGTGGCGACGCACGAGCTGCGCACGCCCCTGTCCGCGCTGCACCTGCAGCTGTCGTCGCTGCAGCGCACGGTGGACAAGCTCGCGTCGGATGAATCCGAGCGGCTGGCCCAGGGGCTGTCGGGGGCGCTCCGGCAGGCGGACCGGCTGGCGCGGCTGGTGGCGCACCTGTTCGACGTGGCCCGGCTGGGCACGGGGCAGATGGCGCTGGAGCTGGGCGCGGTGGAGCTGTCCTCGCTGGTGCACGCGCTGGTGGCGCGGATGGAGGAGGCGCTGGCCACCGCGGGCTGCGTGGCGGTGGTGCACGCGGACCAGCCGGTGGTGGCGCTGGCGGACCGGCCTCGCGTGGAGCAGGTGCTGATGAACCTGCTCACCAACGCGATGAAGTACGCGCCGGGCCTGCCGGTGGAGCTGTACGTGGAGCGCGACGGAGAGCAGGCCATCATCGCCGTGCGCGACTGGGGCCCCGGCATCCCCCCGGAGGCGCGCGAGCGCATCTTCGAGCGCTTCGCGCGCAACAGCGGCGAGCACGCGCGCGCCAGCCTGGGCCTGGGCCTCTACATCTCCCGGCAGCTCGCCCGAGCGCACGGCGGCGACCTGTTCGTGGAGGCGCCGCCGGAGGGCGGGCCCGGCTCGCGCTTCGTGCTGCGCCTGCCCCGGTGGAAGAAACCGTCCGGGGCGGCCCCCGGCTGAAGCAGGCGGGCGCATGTCGCACGGCGCCACCTTGCCGCCCACACCCGGGGGGCCATTACCCTTCAGGGCCATGGACGACGCGCGAACGACAGCAGCGCTCGGACGCTGGCGGTGGCTGCCCTGGGGGCTGCTGGCCGTCGCGGTGGTGGTGGCCTCCACGGGCGCGTGGCTGGGCTCGCGCTCGCTCCACGCGCTGGAGACCCGGAGCGCGCAGCTGGAGCGCGAAGCCTCCGAGTCGGAGACCCACGTCGCGCAATTGCAGACGCTCCGTCAGGCCATGGAGCGGCGGCTGCGCACGCTGGAGCGTCAGCAGCAGGCGCAGGAGTGGGGCGGCGCCGCCGCGGAGCTCCAGGCGAAGAGCGCGGAGGCGCAGCGCACCAGGCGCGAGGCGGCGCTCGAGACGCTGGGCATGACGCTGAAGGACGCGCTCCAGGCGGGCGACGTGGCCGTGGCGCTGGAGGACGACGCCCTGCGCGTGGAGGTGTCCGAGCGGATCCTCTTCGCGCCCGCCACCACGTCGCTCACGCCGGAGGGCGCTGGCGTGTTGAAGCAGGCCGCGGCGGTGCTCCGGGGGCCGCTCGCCGACCACCGCGTGGCCGTGGAGGCCCACACCGACGAGGTGCTCCCCACCGCGCCCGGCGCGCCTGCCACCACCGCGTGGGAGTTGTCCGCCGCGCGGGCCGTGGTGGTGGTGCGGCAGCTGGGCGAGCGCGAGGGACTGGCTCCAGAGCGGCTGAGCGCCACGGGCCACGCCGCGTACCGGCCGCTGGTGCCCAACGACAGCCCGCCCCACCGCGCCAGCAACCGGCGCGTCACGCTGCGGCTGTCCCCCACGCCGGTGACGCCGGAGAGCGCGGCCGTGGCGCGCACGGAGCCGCCGCCGCGGCCCATGAAGCGCCTGGCGAAGGCCAAGGCGAAGAAGACGGCGCAGCGCTGACGGAGTGAATAGAACCGGCGGGCCCCACGTCGGGGAAGCAGAGGGGCTTCTCCCCGCCCCTGCCCGGAGCCTCCCGTGTCCGCCTTCCGCCCCGCGCTGTGCGCCGCCTTCGCCGCCGGCCTCCTCCTGGCCGCGCCCGCCGCCGAGGCCCGCTTCGGCAAGAGGTCCTCTGGCACCTCCGACGACACGGGCGCCAAGAAGATCCACGCGGCCACGCCCATCCGCTCCAGTTCCCAGGACGACGCCCCCAGTGACACGCCGCCGCCCTCGGGCGACGACGATGACTGCTGCGACACCGCGCCCGCGTCCAGCCCGCCCTCGTACTCCGCCCATGCCTACGGTGAAGCAGTCCTGGCAGGCGAGGAGCTGCTCACCGCCGCCCTGGCGGCTTCCCACGCGCAGGCCCTCCGCGAGCAGCGCCCCTCCCCGCCGCTCGACGTGCGCCTGGGCCTCAACGTCGGCGCCATGGGCGGCGGCACCGCCGGGGACGTCTTCCTGGGCATCGAGGGCGAGGCGCTGGGCTTCAGCATACAGGGCACGCAGCTGACGCTGCCCACCGACGACGGCACGCGCGGCACGGACGACATCCGCCTGGCGACCATGCACCTCACCTACGCGCCCGTGTCCACCGACCGCGTGCGCTGGCGCCTGGAGGGCGGCCTCTCCACCGCCCACGCGCCGGACGTCTTCTTCGTGGGCCCCAGCGTCGCCACGTCCCTGGAGGTCTGCGTGGCGGGCCCGCTGGACCTGGAGGCGCGCGTGCAGGGCACGGCCGGCACCTACCGGCAGGTGGACGCGAGCGCGGGCCTCGCGCTGCACCTGGGCGCCCTCAACGTGCGCGGCGGCGTGCGCGGCCTCATCCTGGACGACGCGGGCCGGGTGGACGGCATCCAGCACGTGGACAGCTTCGTGGGCCCCTACGCCGGCGTCGGCCTGGCCTTCTGAAGCACCCGCATGTCCGGGGGTGCACATGCCCCCTTCCGGACACCGCCCCCCTTCCCCGGGGCCCTGGTTTCACCAGGGGTGATGAGGGTTGAATATTCCGGGCGAGCAGGCGTCCACATGCCGCGGCCCATCCCGTGGGCCCATGAAGAGGAGAGGTCGCCGTGGGCTTCTGGAAGACGCTGTGTGCCGCGCTGGCTGTCGCCGTCCTGCTGGGCTCCGCGCCCGCCGAGGCCCGCTTCGGCAAGCGCTCCAAGCCGACCAGCTCCGACTCCAAGGACTCCGACGACAAGGACGGCAAGAAGGAGCACCGCGCCACCCCGGTGGGCCGCCGCGCCTCGGACGCGCCGGTGCGCTCCAGCGTGCGCTCCTCCGGCGTCGGCATCGGCTGGTTCGACGTCCTCTTCATCTCTGGCCCCGCCAGCTACCACCGCCGCGCGCGCGCGGAGGTGCCCCGAGGCCAGCGCGCGCCCCGGCCCGCGCCGCTCGTGCACCTGAACGTGCAGGGCAACAGCTTCGGCGACGTGGGCGGCGCGCTGGACCTCTTCATGGCCCTGGACGGCCAGCGCTGGGGCATGGACGCGCGCGTGAGCGGCATCGCGCTGGAGGCGGATGACGGCTCGGTGGACACGGACCGGCTGACGCTGCTGGACGCGCACCTGACCCTTTCGCCGTGGTCCACCGAGCGCGGCCGCTTCCGCCTGGAGGCCGGCATCGCCAGCGCGCACGCCCCGGACGCCATCTTCGTGGGCCCCAGCCTCGCCGCGTCGCTGGCGGCGTGCCTCGGCCCGTCGCCCTTCGACGTGGAGGCGCGCATCCAGGTGGTGCCCTTCCCGCACCGCCAGGTGGACATGCAGGCCGGCCTCGCGCTGCACCTGGGCGCCCTCAACCTGCGCGGCGGCTGGCGCACCCTGTACCTCAGCGACGGCGGCCACCTGGACGGCGTGGTGCACGCGGACCGCTTCACCGGTCCCTACCTGGGCCTGGGCCTGTCGTTCTGAGGGCCGGAAGGCTGAAGTAAAAACTCCCGGGGTGCCCGCACCGCGCGGGCCCCGGGAGTCTTCGCGTCGGGGCTACTCCTCCGACGACGCCGCGTAGGACGCCGGGGTGGTGTCCGCCCCGGAGCCGTTGGACGCGCCCGCGCGCTTCATGCGCCGCTTGGGCGGCGGGGCCAGCTTGGGCTCCATGCTGAAGACGCGCCCGTAGATTTCAGGCGTGTTGATGTTCACGATGACGCCGGGGTCCTTCACGTTCAGGCGGCGCGGATTGATGACCTTGAGCGCCGCCTCCAGGTCCTCGCCCTCCGCCTCCAGGAGCTTGCGCGCCGCGCCCTTGGACAGCACCACCGGCCAGCCCGTGGCGTTGTCGTACTCCGGCCTGATCGCCATGACGCCCTCGGTGCCGCCGCGCTCCATGTCCTTGAGCATGGACTTCACGGTGGTGACCCGCAGCGCGGGCATGTCCACCGGATGCACCAGCACCACGTCCGCGTCCTCGGCCATGGCCGCCTCCAACCCGGCCTTCACCGACGAGAGCAGGCTGCGCTCCCAGTTCGGACTCGTCACCAGCTCCAGGCTCGGGTGCTGCTCGCGCACCGCGGCCTCGTCGCTGCCCACCACGCCCAGCACCCCGCACCCCGCCTTTCCGAAGGTGGACGCCAGCGACTGAAGGAAGCTCTTGCCCCCTTCATGCTCGATGAGCGCCTTGGGGTGGGACATCCGCCGGGCCTTGCCCGCCGCAAGGATGATCGCCACTGCCTTCATGACCCGCCTCCTCGCCCTCGACGGAAAGCCGGGGGCACCGCCAACAGGCTGTTGACCTCCTCCCGGGATTGCAGCCCGCCCGCCAGTACGAGTCGTCAGACAGCCGCCAGTCACACGAGGAGGTGTTCGCTGCCGGCCCTTTGGGCAAGGGTGGGTGTCCACCAGCGGTCAGCCGGACTGGCGAAGGGACTTGCCCTCCCCCGCGCCGGATGGGCGCCGGGTGGCCCTTCAGTGCAGCCAGCCGCTGGAGGCCGCCAGCCGCAGCGGGGCGGCCGTCTCCACGGTCGTTTCTTCCGGCGCCGCCAAAGCCTTCACGGTCAGAATTTCAGCCAGCCGGGCCAGCGGGCGGCGGCGGGCCACGCGGTGCAGCTCGTCCTCCGTCACCTCGCCCAGCAGGTCGCCCCCACGCCCCTCCACCACGGGCAGCACGTGCACGCCATGGCGATACATCTGCTGGAGCGCGCCCAGGACGGTGTCCTCCGGGAACAGGGTGATGGCGCGGGAGACGAGGTTCTGGAACTCAGGGCTGCGGCACATCGACACGTGAGGCCTCCGGTGCTCGGCGTTCGGGCGCCGTGTGCCGGAAGGCCTTAGCAATCCGCTTGCCGACGTCCGCGCAGGGGATCCGGAGCGGCTCCAGGCCCCCCGCGGATCCGCCTGCCCGCCCCTACTTCTTCGGCGCGGGCTTCACCGACTCCACCATCTTGCGGAAGCCCTTCTCCGCGCCGTTCACCGTCTTCTCCGGCCCGGTGAGCTTGTAGAAGATGGCGCCCTCCGGCCCCTCCACGATGGCGCCGCGCAGCTTGAAGTTCGGCTTGGGCGTGGAGGGCCCCATCATGGGACCGCCGCCCGCGTACGTGCCCTTCACCTCCACCGTGGTGACGGGCAGCCCGTTCACCTTCTCCTGCTTCGTCTTCGCGTCCTTGTCCTCCAGGGGCTTGCCGTCGGGCTTCTGGAACTGCGCCACCCAGCGCTTCACGTTCGCGTCCACCGCGCCGCCCTGCCCCTGCCCGAAGTAGAAGACAGCCAGCTCCGCGTCTTCCGCGTCCCCCTTCACGGCGGGCACCTTGTACGTCGCGGCGCGCATCGGACGGGGCGGCTGGGCGGCCCACTCCGGCGGCGCGCTCCACGTCAGGCCCCCGGCCTCCTCCGCGCTCGCGCTCATCGCCACGGTCATCGCCAACACAGTCAGCAGTCGTTTCATGGACGGCAGCGTATCCGCGTTCCTCCGCGCGTCACGCCCCTCGCGCCGCTCACGCCGCCCAAGACGTCCACCTGCGTGCACGCGCGGGAACCCCATAGCTGACTCGGCGCGTCAATCCCTCTCACTTTGTGACCGGTGGAGGGCGTGCTACTCACTGACGTGTTTCCAGCAGTTCACCTTGGGCTGGAGGGGAATCCCACCATGAAGAAACAGTTGTTCCTCGGGGCCATGGCCCTGGGAGCCGTCGCCTGCACGCCGGAGATTGAGCAGGAGGCTCCGAATCTGAACGTCGGCCTCGCGGAGTTCGACCCTTCGGCGTCTCCCGCCGTGGTCCCCTCTCCCAACGACCTGGCCATCGTCACCATCGACGCGCAGACGAAGCGGGTGAACGCGCCCATCAATCCGGCGGCGTCCCCCGCGGAGCAGGAGTTCACGCGCGACTACCTGAACTCGCTCAACGGCTTCCCCACGTCCGCCATCGCGAGCACCAAGATCAAGGACCTGGATCCGAGCTCGGTGAGCCCGAAGACGGTCATCTTCATCGACCTGTACCAGGGCACGCCGCTGGCGACGAAGCCGGTGACGCCGACCCTCGCGTACAACGAGGACACGGACCTCCTCAACATCATCCCCCCGGTGGACCTGAACACGGGCCTGCCGGCGTGGCCGAAGGGCTCGCGCTACGCGGTGGCGCTGGTCGGCGGTGAGAACGGCCTGAAGACGACCTCGGGCCAGCCCCTCATCGGCTCCGCCACGTGGGCCTTCATCAACTCCGACAAGTCGCTGGTCACCTGCGAGGACCTGACCTCGCCGGACTGCGGCCCGGCCACGGAGCTCATCCCCTCCACGGAGACGGATCCGGCCAAGCGCCTGGCGGACCAGACCAACAAGTCCCTGCAGCTGGAGCAGCTGCGCCGCGGCTACGCGGACGTCTTCAACAAGGCCCTGGCCCCGCAGGGGTTCAAGCGTGAGGACATCGTCCTCATCTGGACCTTCAGCATCCTCAACCAGCCGGAGGCCACCATCAACCTGGCGGCCAACGAGCGGCTGCCGCTCATCGTCCCCTTCCCCAACAACCTGATCCGCAAGGCGGACGGCAGCGGCCTGGACTTCCCGGTCCCGACGACGCCGGGCCTGCAGCAGGACCTGTTCACGGGCCTCAACACCCTGGACGGCTTCTCCACCACGGGCGCCACCGTTTCGGAGAACGGCGACACCACGGGCGTGCTGGACGGCACCATGTACCGCGTGGCCTCGGACGGCCCCGCCCCCAAGCTGGATCCGGAGTCGCTGGCGGACGGCGTGAAGTTCTTCAAGGTCAACAACCTGGACAAGGGCACCCAGCCGGACGTGGTGACCTGCCTGGTGAACAACACCGGTGACTGCGGCACCAGCGTGGGCGCCGAGGGCGTCATCGCCGTGCCCCAGCAGCTGCAGATCATCCCGAAGGCGCCGCTGGATGGCGCCACCGAGTACGGCGCGGTGATGACCACGGACCTGAAGGACGAGAAGGGCCGCAACGTGGCCCCGTCCACGGCCTTCGCGCTGCTGCGCCTGGCCAACCCGGTGTACGACGAGGTCAACCAGAAGAGCCTCATCTCCTCCGTGCCGAGCGACCTCGCCAAGCTGCTGGAGCCGCGGCGCAAGCTGCTCAAGCCCTACTTCGACAAGGTGGCGGCGCCGGTCAAGGACGGCGGCTTGGGCATCCCGCGCTCGAAGATCGCGCTCGGCTGGAACTTCACCACCCAGAGCACCACGTCCGTCCTGCAGCAGCTGTACACGCTGCCCGGCGGTGTCTACGGGACGTCCGTGGCGCCCAGCTACGTCTTCCCCATCACGGCGCAGGTGAAGGGGTCGATGGCCGGCGCGAATCCGCCGTTCCCCAGCGGCAACATCGGCGAGATCTACGAGGTGATGGCGACCACGCCGTGGCTGCTCACGGGCCCCTTCGGCACGCTGAATCCGGGCGCGCCGCGCAACACGCGCTACCCGTTCATGCTGTTCCTCCCGAAGGAGGCGGCGCCCGCCACGGGCTATCCGGTGGTGGTGTTCGGCCACGGCCTGACCAGCAACCGCACCTCGGCGGTCAGCGTGGCCAACACGCTGACCGGCGCGGGCTACGCGGTGGTCGCGATGGACGCCGTCTACCACGGTGAGCGCACCAGCTGCGTGGGCTCCGCCGCGGTGCTCCCCACGCCGAACCCGGTGGGCGACGACGCCGCGTGCGCCAACCCCGCCACCCAGCGCTGCGACAACGACCCCCAGAGCGTGTCCTACGGCCGCTGCGTGGCGCGCACCATCGAGACCCGCGCGTCCTGCGCCGCCGCAGCGCTGCCGCCGGGTGTGCCGGGCGACGTGTACTGCGCCAACATCATCTCCCCGTCGCAGGGCCGCTGCATGGCGGACAACCTGTGCGAGGGCGGTGACTTCCTGCGCGACAAGGGCGTCCCGGCCATCTCCGGCTGGAACTTCCTGAACCTGGGCAACCTGTTCACCACGCGCGACAACTTCCGCCACCACGTGGTGGACTTCGCCCAGCTCACGCGCGTGCTGAACAGCGACGAACTGGCTGCGGTGGTCAAGCTGGACGCGGCCCAGGTGGACTACGTGGGCCAGAGCCTCGGCGGCATCATGGGCACCATGTCCACCGCGGTGTCCCCGCGCGTGCGCCGCTCGGTGCTCAACGTGGCCGGTGGCAACCTGGCCGGCGTGCTGCTGACCGCGGAGAGCTTCGAGAAGCAGCGCACCGCGTTCCTGCTCCAGCTGTCCCAGGCGGGCATCAAGCCGGGCATGCCGACGTTCGACACGTTCATCAGCCTGGCGAACACCATCCTGGACCCGGCGGACGCGCGCAACTACGCGTACCTGCTGGAGAACAACCCGGCGGCCGGTGAGGACCCCGCCGTGCACCGCGCGTTCATCCAGTACATCGCGGGCGACAAGACCATCCCGAACGCCAACACCCTGGCGCTGATCAACGCGGCCAACCGCAAGGACGCGCCCCGCACGGTGGCTACGTACATGTACCCCGCGTCGGAGTCGCCGGCGGGCCACAGCTTCCTGGCCTTCAGCCAGAACGCCCAGGACCAGGTCGTCGACTTCCTGCTGACCGGCGCCCAGCCCAACTAACGCGAACCACTGAGAGAGGAATCAAACACCCATGAAAAAGACACTCTCCCTCGTGGCGATTCTGGCGGCCGGTACCAGCCAGGCCGCGGGATTCCAGGTCGACACCCACAGCGCTCGCGCCACCGGCGCGGGCGGCGCCGCCACGGCGTGGCTGGAGGACTCGTCCTCCATCTATTACAACGTGGCGAACATGGTCGGCGTGAAGAAGCTCGACATCACGCTCGGCGACACGGGCATCCTCCCCAGCATCACGTTCCAGCGGCCGAACATGGAGGCGGAAGGGCAGCGCACCACGCTGTCTCCTCCCCCGCACCTGTTCGTCGTCTACAAGCCGTTCGAGAAGGCGGCGTTCGGCGTGGGCGTGTTCACGCCGTACGGCGCGCGCAGCCGCTGGGAGGAGGGCTTCAGCGGCCGCTTCCGCGGCTACGAGTCCTCGCTGGCGACGTACTACATCAACCCGTCGTTCGCGTATGAGCTGCACCCGCGCTTCCGCTTCGGCGCGGGTCTGGACATCGCCCGGGCCACCATCGAGCTGACGCGCGGCCTGGACTTCGTGAACAGCGAGGGCGCCGTCCACCTGGGCGGCGCGGACTGGGGCTCCGGCTTCAACATCGGCGTGCAGGCCAAGCTGCTGGACAACCTGGACATGGGCCTGCACTACCGCAGCGCCATCGACATCGCGTTCCAGGGCCAGGCGGACTTCCAGAACATCCCGGTGGAGTTCCAGAGCCGGCTGACGGACCAGAAGGCGCACGCGGACGTCGTCCTGCCGTCCACCGTGACGGCGGGCCTGGCGTACCGGCCGCTGAACAACCTGCTCCTGGCGTTCGACGCGAGCTGGGTGGACTGGTCCACGTTCTCGGAGCTGGCCATCCGCTTCGAGAACCCGTCCATCGACAACCCGCTGCCCAAGCGCTGGCGTGCGAAGTGGAAGTACTCGCTGGGCGGCGAGTACGGCGTGACGGACGCGCTGCAGGTGCGCCTGGGCTTCACCTACGACCCGTCCCCCAGCCCCAACAACACGCTGACGCCGGACCTCCCGGACGCCAACCGCTTCAAGGTGTCCGTGGGCGCGGGCTACCAGTTCAAGCCGTTCCGCGCGGACCTGGGCTACCAGTTCGTCGCGCTGGCGGACAAGGAGAGCACGGCCCCGGGCATGCCGGGCACGTACTCCGGCAACGCGCACGTGCTGGGCCTGACGCTGGGCTTCAACCTCCAGTAACCGGCTGAGCACTTCCTGAAGCACCGGGGCGCCCGGCTCCTTCCGTTCATGGAAGGGCCGGGCGCTTTCGCTTACGGTGCCGGCCGTGAGCCCTTCCAAGCCCGGCCGCAACGACCCGTGCCCCTGTGGCAGCGGGAAGAAGTACAAGGCCTGTCACGCCGCCGAGGACCGCGCGAAAGCCGCGCCGCCTCCCACCGCCCCCGCCCACCCGCTGAAGCAGGACCTGGAGGCGGCCATGTCGCTCCTGGGCGACGCGGACGTGTCCCGCCTGTCCCAGGCGCTGGAGCACCTGGGCGTGCTGCTCCAGGCCGCGGGGCCCCAGCCGGGGCTCCGCTATGACGACAAGGCCTTCAGCGACCACGTGGGTCAGGCGCTCGCGAAGCTGGCCGCGCAGGAAGGCCTGGACGCGCTGGAGGCGCGCAACAGCCTGCGCGTGGGCGTGGTGCGGGAGCTGGGCACGCGCGGCTTCCAGGAGAAGCTGGGCGCGGGGCTGCTCGCGCAGGCGGCGAAGAGCGGGCGCACGCCGGAGGAGCGGCGCGCGCTGTGCGTGGGCGCGCTCCTGGCCACGGCGGCGAAGAAGACGGGCAAGGTGCGGCCGGAGGACAACCCCGTGCTGGACGTCGTCTTCGACGTGCAGTTCCGCGAGTGGAGCCAGAAGCACGCGGAGGTGGTGCGCAAGTACGAGTCCCTGGTCGCGGGCATGGAGCAGGAGGACCTCACGCCCGAGGCCTCGGAGGCGCTGCGCAAGGCGGAGGCCGGCGAGCTGGACGCGCTGGTGAAGCACGTGCAGGCGGACCCCGCGCTGGTGGAGCGCATCTCGCGCGAGGCGAAGGAGCGCGCGCAGCGGGTGGAGGCGAAGCTGCGCGACCCCGCCACGCCGTCCGTCTTCTCTCCGGAAGAGGAGCTGTGGCTCACCGTCGCGCTGTGGGAGCCGCTGCGCGCGATGAAGTCCCAGCCCAAGGAGCCGGAAGCGCGGAGGCAGGTCATCGCCGCGCTCCTGCGCGCGGTGAAGGGCGCGGTGGACGCGGACTTCCTCGAAGGGATGCTGGAGCGCATGCGCGAGGGAGCGAAGGACCCGGCGGCGGACGAGCCCACGCGCGAGTGGCTCACCGACGCGGCCATCGCCTTCGAGGCGGAGCCCGCGCGGCTGGTGCTGGCGGCGCTGCTCACCGCGCGGCAGGAGGCGAAGGGGCGGAGCGCGGAGGAGCTGGTGGCGCTCGCGGACCTGAAGGCCCTGCCCGCGTGGACGCCGGAGCAGCTGGAGCCCTACCGGCAGCTCCTGGAGAAGGAGGGCCGCGCATCCGGCGCCGAGCGGATCCGCCGCGCGCAGGACTGGCTGCGCGAGCATCCCGTGCAGCTGGACGCGGAGGCCTGACGCGCCTTCACCCCCACTTCAAACGAAGAGCGCCTTCGCGGTCTGCTGGAGGCGCTCCGTGCCCATGCGCATGAGCTGGCCCTTGAGGCCGGGCTGGCTCACGACGTACCGCTCGAAGGCGGCGCGCTCCAGGCGCAGCACCACGCACGCTGTCTTCGTGCGCACCGTCGCGGACACGGGCTTGTCCAACAGCAGGGAGATTTCGCCGAACACGTCGCCTTCGCGCAGCTCCGGCAGCAGCACGATGCGGCCCGGCTGCTCCAGTGACAGCTGACACTGGCCGCGCAGGAGCAGGTAGAAGGCGTCGCCCGGCTGCCCCTGCGTGAGGAGCACCTGGCCCGCGGGCACGGCGCGCAGGTCGAACTCGCGCGACATCGCCTGCTTCAGCGCGGGCGACAGGTTGGTGAACAGGGGGCTGGTGCGCAGCAGGTTGTCCACCAGCCGGCGCTGGTAGAAGGCGTGCACGGCCGCGTCCACCTCCGGGTGCGCCGCGCTGACGCGGGCCAGGGAGGGGCGCTTGAACTCCAGCAGCACGGAGCGCTCACGCACCTCCACGCTGGCCAGCCTGGGCCCTTCGGATACCAGCGCCACCTCGCCGAAGAAGTCCCCTGGCCCCAGTGTGGCCACGACCTGGCGCGCGTTGCCCTCCACCCGGCGCGTCACCTCCGCGCTGCCCTCCACCAGCGCGAACATGGAGTCCCCCGGCTGCCCCTCCTCCACCACGCGCTGGCCCGGCCAGAAGGCGCGCACCTCCAGCGCCTCCACCAGCGCCACGAAGGCGTCGCGCCCCACGCCGGACAGCACGGGCACACCCGGGTCCTTGCCGTCGGACACCCAGGCGAAGGTAGGGGCCAGCGCACCGGGCGGCAGGGCGAAGCGCTCCGCCACCGCGCGCACCGTCTTGGGACGCGCGCCCCGCAGGCCTCGCGACAGCACCGTGGCGGCCACCGCGCGCAGCAGCCCTCCCGCGCGGGTCCAGGCGAGCGCCGCGTCGTCGTAGGCGTGGGCGGCCTCCGGGGTGCGCTCCAGCCACTCCAGCAGCTCCGCGACGCGCTGGTGCAGCTCCGGGTCGCCGGGGTCCGCGCGCAGCGCGTCCTGGTAGGCGGCCAGCGCCGCGTCCAGCTCACCGCTCGCGGCGAGGGCCGCCGCCCGGGATTTGAGGTCCGCCATGCGGCCCCATGTAGCGCAGGCGCGGGTCGCGCGCACCCGTCCGGAAAGACCGGGAGTGAAGAACCGGAGAGTGCGAACCCACCTGGGCCTGCCCGATGCAGGGACAGGTCGGATACCGGCAGCACAAAGGTTGAGAGCGGTCATTGTCGCGCCTGATGGCATCCAGACCCATGACACGGGTGAATTCACGGGTGTAAGGGCCGCAGGTCAGGAGTCCTTCATGTCCGTGGACGACTGGAACAAGCTGATGACCGCATCCGGGGGAGCGACCACGCCATGAGCCCTTCACGAAAACAACTTCATCTCTGTCTGCTCCCAGCGCTGCTGGCCCTCTGGGCCTGCGGCACTCGCGCGGCCCCGGAGGTCCACCTCATTCCTCAAGGCTACCGGGGGCCGGTGATCATCTTCTTCAACGTCCCCGGCGCCCGCTCCGCCCTCCAGGAGGACGGACGGGAGTACCGGATCGGCGAGGACGGGACGCTGGCGGTCAGCTCGCCGCCCAATTACGGCGGAGGCAAGCTCGACAACTTCCGGTTCTTCTACGAAGGGCCGGGCGGCAAGCGGGAGCGACTCGCCTTCGGGGCCTCGACGCCCCACGCTCAGCTTCAGGTCTTCGCCGTGCACCAGGGGGCGATGCCCCTCCGGCCCGGCTCCCGGGAGGAGGCGCGCTTCGAGATGTACGTCGTCGGGGTACCGGATGAAATGCCGGACTGGTTGGAGCGGGGCGACGCCCTGCTGAAGCAGAAGGTCGCGGCCATGCCCCTGCCTCGCTGATGCTCCCACCGCGCCCCCGGGCTTGAAGTGCCCGGGGGTGCGGGACGCGTCACCCGCTCAGCGCCTTCACGCGCTCCGCCAGGCTCTGGGTGAAGAGCCGGTAGATGCGCAGGGCCGCGGCCTCGTGCGTCTCCAGGAAGTATTGGAAGTCCGTCCGCGTGACGCGCAGGGCGCGCACTACCGTGTGCGCGCGCACGTGCGCGGTCACCGGGCTGTCGAGGATGAGGGAAATCTCCCCCAGGAACGCGCCCGGCCCCAGCATGTTGAGCTGGCGCGCGTCCGGGCCCGGGCCGGTGGACACGCTCACCATGCCCTCCAGCATCACCACCAGCCCCATCCCCTTCGCGCCCTTCTCCAGCACCGTCGTCCCCGCGGGCACCAGCACGGGCCGCGCCAGGCGGTAGAGGTCGCGCATGTCTTCCAAAGACAGACCATCGAAGATGGGAATGGCTTTCAGATAGCCATAGCCATCCACCACCGGCTGCGCCTTCTCCGCCGCGACCGAGCCCTCCGGCGCCGACGCAAGCCCCAGCTGCTGGAGCAGCCGCGCCTGCTCCGCCTGGAGCAGCAGCAGCCCTGCCCCTGACGCGTGCTTGATGCCGTCCGCCAGGAGCACCAGCGCGCGCCACGTCGCGCCCTCCGCGTCCAGCAGCTCGCACATGCGCAGGACCGCCTCCGGCCGCCGCGGGTCGTCCGCGGGCACCGCGCGCAGCATCTCCAGCTCCGCGTGCGCGTTGCCCAGCACCCGGAACACCTGCGCCGCCTCCATGGGCCGGTGCATGCGGCCCAGGAGGTGCGCCAGCGACTCGCGCGCGCCCAGCGCCTGGTACAGCGACAGCGCCTGCTCCAGCGAACCGGCCCGCTCGAAGGCCGCCGCCGCGCGGGCCTGCTCCCCCACCCTCAGCCACGCCTCCGCCGCCAGCAGCGGCGCGCCCGCCTGTTCGTACAGCGGCGCCGCGCCCCGGTCGTCTCCATCCGATTCCAGCAGCCGCGCCGCGCCCGCGAAGTCGCGCGCCTGCCGCAGCACCTCCACCAGCCGGGTGCGCGTGTCGGCGGGCACCGCCAGCGCCTCCTCCAGGACCCGCTCGCGCTGCCCCGCGCCCATCGCCTCGTAGGCACGCACGGCGTCCTCCACCGCGCCCTTCAACACCCGCGCCCACACGCCCCGCGTGACGCTGGAGCCAGGGCCCGCGGCCACGTCACCCACGTTCGAATCGTCTGGAGTCACGGCCTTGTCGTCCCTCCCGGACACCCTGGCGGACAAAGGGGGTCCACGCCTGGGTCCGGGCCCCTGATTCCGTAGCATTCTGAAACAGGGAAAGCCAGCCAGCGCAGTGAAGAGCGGCAGGCCTTGGACATACTGTCCACCGCGCGAATCGGATGCGCAAAACCTGAGAGGTTGGGGGCTGCATGAACCCTGCGCTTCGGGGTGGCTGTCTTGCGTGAGAGGGATTCCCCACCTTCTGGCATCCCTGCCCCAGGGACTCCTACCCAAGGTGTCTTCCCTCATGACGTCGCGCCCCGCTTCCTTCCGTTCTCTCAAGGTCCTGGAGCCGTCCCACCCACGCCGCGCGCTGAACCTCCTCGCGCGAGGCGGCTGCCTGCTGATGCTCGCGTCCGGAGGAACCGCCCGCGCCAACGAGCCCGAGGCCCTCGCGGCGCCAGCGCAGGCCGAAACCCCGGTGCAGGCCAAGGCGCCCGAAGCCCGGGTGCAGGCCGAGGCGCCCGTGCCAGCAGAGGACGCGGCCCCGGCGGAGGACGCGGTGTGGGGAGAGGATGCGCTGGCGCAGGCGGAGCTGCCCGCGTCGATGACGGACGCGGCGCGGGCGCTGGGGGAGGCGCCGGTGGTGGTGTGCTCGGGGTCGCTCCAGCAGGCCTACCGTCCCGGGCTGCTGCTCACCACGCCCCGGAACGCCGTGCAGCGCGAGTCGCTCCAGTTCAACGGCTGCCCCGTCAACGACGGCGTGGTGATGGTGGCCGTGGGCATGGAGACGCAGCACCTGAAGCGCGCGACCTGCATTGGCGGCACGGGCGGTGCATCCACCGCCACCGTGACCTGGTCCAACGGGGAGAAGTCCTCCGTGGAGCTGGCCCGGGTGGAGGCCGTCGTGGACGGAGGGATGCAGGTCTTCACGTCCGAGGGGCTCATCGGCTCCGGGCGTCACGCGGGCCACGGCGTGCGCCTGGTCACCGCCGTGCCCACCCTCACCACGCTGGCGGCCTGCGTCCAGCCGTCGGGGCTCACGGCGAACATGGGCATCGCCACACTCACCGTTCTGGACCTGCCCACCGTCCTGGACGTGCCCGCCGGGAAACAGTGACCGCGCGGCCGCTCCCCTGCCGGGCGCTTCGGGGAGGGGCGACTTTCGGGCCGCACGCACCGCTATGCAGGCGCGGGCCGGACGTTATCGTGGGGGGCCATGAGGCCTGCCCCGGAGCGCCGGATGCGAACGCGACGAATCACGGGGGGTTGGCGGGGGGCGGCGGTGGCCGGCCTCCTGAGCCTGGTGGGTTCGGGCGCGGCCTGGGCGCACGCGGGCCTGCCGGAGACCTCCAACGTCACGCTGCGGCGGGGCCACTCCGAGGACTTCTTCGTGGGGGCCACGTTCGGCGCGGTCATCTCGCGCGACAGTGGGCGGACGTGGCGCTGGGTGTGTCCGGATGCCATGGGGTATGGCGGCTGGCGACCGGAGTCCTTCGTCTGGCGCGGGACAGGGGAAATCCTGGCGGCCACCGGCAACGCGCTCCTGTCCTCGAAGGACGGCGCGTGTTCGTGGACGTCGCACCCGGCGTTCAAGGACACCTGGGTGACGGGGCTCGCGGCGCACCCCACGGATGACGCGGTGCTGTACGTGGCCACGGGCCGCTCCACGCAGGCGACGAACGGGGTGTTCCGCTCGGAGGACGGCGGGGAGACGTGGCGGCCGTTGGGGCTCCAGCGCGCGGGGGTCCTCTTCTCCGCGGTGCGGGTGTCCACCGCGGATCCGCGCACGCTCTACGTGTCCGCGTCGGACACGACGCGCATGTACCTGTTCCGCAGCGATGACGCGGGCGAGACGTGGGAGGAGTTGCCGCAGGCCTTCCCGGACCTGGTGCGCCCGTTCGACTTCGTGGTGACGGCGACAGACCCCGTGGAGCCGCGCGGCGTCTGGGCGCGCGTGTCCGCGCAGGGCTACACGCACATCCTGCACAGCACGGACGGCGGGCGCACCTTCACCGCGCGCACGGGCGCCGGCATCGACGACGTGTTCATCAACATGGACGTCTCCGCCGACGGCGGCACCGCGTGGGTGTCCACGTACAACTCCTTCTTCCGCAGCCAGGCGGGCGGAGCCTTCTCCAAGCTGGTGCTGCCCACCGGCAACGCGTGCGTGACGCGCGTGGGAGACGTCATCTACGGCTGCGGCTCGCCGTGGCTGCATGACTGGTCGCTGGCGCGCAGCAGCGACGACGGCACCACCTGGGAGCCCCTCTTCAGCCTGGAGCAGATCCAGGGCAGCCATCAGTGCCCGGCGGGCACGCCCGTGCGCGAGCTGTGTCCGTCGCGCTGGCCCCAGGTCGCGGAGACGATTGGCGCCCCGCTCTACCCGGATGGCGTTCCGGACGCGGGGGTGCCGGATGCGGGCGTGCAGCCTTCGGACGACGACGCGGGCACGCCTTCCGACCCGAAGCCGAAGCCGTCCTCCGGCTGCACCGCCGCGCCCGCGGGCACGCTGCTCCCCCTGTTCCTGCTCCCCTTGCTCCCCTTGCTCCCCTCGATGCGCCGCGGCCGGCGGCGCGAGGCCCCATGACCATGAAGCTGAAGACGTCCCTGCCATGGAGTACCGCCGCGGTCGCGCTGCTCGCCCTGAGCGCGTGCGATGGCGACGACACCGAGCCCCAGGTCACCGAGTGCGAGGAGCCGCTCTACGCGGGCGGCGCCACGGACGAGGCGTGGCGCACGCTGGTGGATGCGCGAAACCAGCCCCAGGACAGCTCGCGCGCGGTGACGCTCACGTCGCCCGAGTCCGAGCAGGCGTACTGGACGGACCAGTCCGCGCCGCTGTGGCAGTGGACGTCCCCGCTGCGCGCGTCGCTGGAGCGCCCGGGACGCACGTCGCCCCTCCTGGAGGGCCGCCCGCGAGAGTCGAAGCGCTCGGTGCTCGCGTGGCTGGGGAACTGGGTATTGCCCACCGCGGAGGCCCACCTGCCGCCGTACACGGGCGACATCTACTGGGTGAAGGTCCATGCCGCCGGGCGCGAGTGCCCCATCGCACAGGTTTTGACATCGGAGTTGCAGTGGCAGCTGGATGACGGCTCATGGCAGACGGTGAAGGACGCGGCGGGCAAGGCGCTGACGGTGCAGGTGGTGAGCGCGTACCTGGTGCAGAACCGCATCACGGAGGGGCCGTACTCGCTGGGAACTCCGGTGCCCTTCGCGATGGGGATGGCCAGGTGAGGCGCGCTGCCTGGCTTTGCGCGCTGGCGCTGGGCGCGTGCACCGAGGCCGAACCGCCGGAGCCGGGCACGGGCGTGCCCGAGCTGACGTACGCGGATCCGAACCCGTGGACGCGGGGAGGGACGACGGTGCCTCCTCCGGGGCCGTCCGGGCGGCTGCTGGTGACGAACAGCCTGGATGACTCCGTGAGCCTGCTGGACATGGACGGGCTGGGGACGCCGGGCTGGGGCGAGCTGGCGCGCGTGCCGGTGGGGCTCCATCCGGTGGAGCTGGAGGGGCCGCACCACACGGCGGTGTCTCCCGCGGGTGACTACTACTACGTGGGCATCTCCAACTACGTGCCTGGCGGCGGCTCGGGTCCGCATGGCGCGCATGGGACGGGGACGGCGGACGGCTACTGCCTGAAGCTGAGCGCGAAGGACAACCGGTTGGTGGCGTCCACGCGCGTGGACCGCAACCCGGGGGACGTCATCGTCAGCGCGGATGGGCGCACGCTGTACCAGACGCACTTCGACCTGTTGCGCATCGCGGACGTGGCGCGAAAGGGCGGGCCGGAGAAGGACATGGTCGCGCGCATGGTCATCCTCGACGCGGAGACGATGACGGTGAAGGAGCGGGTGCCGGTGTGCCCCGCGCCGCACGCGGTGCGCCTGTCCGCGGATGAGCGCACGGCGTACGTGGCGTGCTGGTCGGACGAGGTCGCGGTGGTGGACCTGGCGGCGGCGGGCATGCCGGTGACGCGCGTGAAGGTGGCGGCGGGCTCGGGCACGGCGGTGAATCCGCGCCATCAGCCGTACGCGCTCACGGTGTCGCCCACGACGGGGGACGTGTGGGTGAGCTCGCTCGCGAGCAAGCAGGTGCAGGTGCTGGAGCCCGGGACGCGCACGATGAACCCGGAGCGCACGGTGTACCTGCGCGGCGCGCCCATGTTCGGCACGTTCACGCAGGACGGCCGCACGCTCTACATGCCCTATCAGCAGGAGGACGCGGTGGCGGTCATCGACGCGGCGACGTCCACGGTGCAGCGCACGGTGCAGCTGTCGCAGGCGGGCTGTCTCAACGTGCACCAGTTCATGCTGACGCCGGACGAGCGCCACGGGTTGGCGGTCTGCGAAGGGGACCACATCGGCCCGGGCACGTTGCACGTCGTGGACCTGGCGGAGGGCACGGTGCTGTCCACGGTGAAGATGGGCATCTTCCCGGACTCGGTGAGCCTGCTGCGGGGGCAGCCATGAGGGGCCTGCGTGGAGGAGTGGCTGCGCTGCTCGTGGGGGGGCTGGCCGGGTGCGGCGGCGACACGGCGGGGCCCCAGGCCGCGGCGGACTACGGGGAGGCGCTGTTCCAGGACGCGTGGCTGTCGCCGAGCGAGTACAACACGTTCTCGTGCGCGACGTGTCATGTGACGACGCCGGAGGCGCAGGCGGGGCGCATCGACTCAGGGCACACGCTGTACAACGTGGCGGCGCGGCCGAGCTGGTGGGGCGGCAACGAGACGCAGCTGCTGGACGCGGTGAACTTCTGCTACGTGAACTTCATGCGCGGAGTGACGAAGCTGGGGGCGGAGGAGCCGCGTTCCCGCGCGCTGTACGAGTACCTGTCGCGGATCAGCCCGGACGCGCAGGCACCGGCGCTGCCGTTCACGGTGGTGAAGGACATCCAGGACGTGCCCCGGGGCGACGTCACGCGAGGCAAAGCGGTCTACGAGGCCGCGTGCCACCACTGCCACGGCGCGACGCACACGGGCGAAGGACGGCTGACGGACTTCGCGTCGGTCCTGCCGGAGGTGACGCAGACCTACGACCAGGCCTTCCCGGGCATCCCGCACGCGCAGGTGGTCATCGAAAAGGTACGGCACGGGCCGTTCTTCGGCGTGGGCGGCAACATGCCGCTCTACAGCACGGAGGCTCTGTCCGACGCGGACCTGGGCGCGCTGCTCACGTACCTGGGGCTCTGACGGGCCGCCCCCTCACCCAGACCGAGGAATCGACCTTTCAAGTTCACCGATATGGACTTCAAAGGTCGAATCCGCTCAAATCCCCGGAAAGGCGCTGCGCTTTGCTTCCGCCTCCCGAGGAGCCATGCCCGACACGACGACGGATGACCTGGCGCGCACGAAAGCCGCCCAGCGTCGCAGGCAGCTTCCGCCGACGCCTGACAGGCCTCTGCATCTCTTCACCCTCGACGGCATCCGCTACGAGGCCGTCCGCGAGTTGGTGCTGATGCAGACGGGGGAGTTGCTGATGCTGGCCCAACGCTTCTCGGAGCGGGCCCCCACGCTGCCCGGCTTCTGCTTCGTGCGGAGGCTGGCGAACCCCTCCACGTACCTTCAGCGCACGCGCCTGGGAGAGGAGATTCAACTGGCGTTCCGCTTGCGCCACCCGGCCATCGCGCAGGTCTTCCACCGCAAGGTGCGCCAGGGCGCGCTGCACGTCGTCATGGAGTCCGTGGACGGCCCTTCACTGGAGACATTGGTGAGCGCGGGCGTGGCGCGCGGCCGGCCCGTCTCCGAGTCCTTCGCCCTCTACGTCGGCGCGGAAATCGCGGAGGCGCTGCACCACGCGCACACGCTGACGGACGCGGCCGGCCAGTCGCTGGGCGTCATCCACCGCGACGTCAACCCCCGGCACGTCTACGTGGGGACGCAAGGCGAGGTGAAGCTGACGAACTTCGGCGCGGCATACTCGCTGGTGGTGGGGCGCGAGGAGTCACCCGCCAACCTCGTTCGCGGAGACGTAGCCTACGCCTCACCGGACGTGAAGGCGATGCTGCACGTCGCGCTGCGCGCCAACCCCGACGAGCGGTTCGCCACGGCGGCGGACATGAGGGATGCCATGCGAGTCGCCCTGGCGAGGCGGCACCCGGGCTATGGCCGCCAGGAAGCCGCGGCGGAGTGGGCCCAGGTGCTGGCGGAGGGCAGCGGCCTTCGCGACGCGGTGGAGTTTGGCGAGGGCGGCCTCTTCCGCGAGGGGCTGGAGGTCCACGAGTTGGAGGGCTTGAAGCGGGAGTAACGCTTCAGCGTGCCAGCGCCGAGGCGACGTGGAGCAGGGCGTCCAGCTTCTCCGCATCCAGCTTGCGTGCGAGGTGCAGGAGGCGCCGCAGTTCCGGGGCGTCCTCTTCCTTGGGCTTGGACTTCGTGCCCTTGCGCACGTCGCCCGTCGCGGTAAGGCCCAGCAGCTTCTCTGGGGAGACGCGCAGTTCCTGGCAGAGGCGGTAGAGAGAAGGGACGCTGGGAAGCATCTTCCCGCGCTCCAGACGGTTGTAGACGGGGTGCACCAGCCCGATGCGCTCCGCGACTTCGGCCTGCGTCAGGCCCAGGTGCTGGCGGGCCGCGCGGGCCTCCGTGCCGATGGTGATGCCGAGTTCTTCATTCATGGCAGGGCGCAGCGTAGCCCAGGGCTCACAGGGATGAATGCTGGAGGTTGGAAGCGCTTCAGTGGACTCCACGAGTCCCCAGCTGGATGCATCCCAAAGCGTTGCCGCATGCGAGAAGGCTGGGAGTCAGAGAGAGGGCAACCATGATTCGGGGGCCGCCTCTGTCCGTGTTGACTCCGGGGACCCGGGTGCTGGGCTACACGGTGGAGCGCCAGCTGGGGCAGGGCGGCTTCGGTACGGTGTACCTCGCGCGTTGCGAGAGCCAGCGCTTTGCCCTGAAGCTGCTGCACCTGCCGCGCGTGGGCGAGCGGGCGGAGCGCGAAGTCTCCATCCTCACCCGGCTGCGGCACCCCAACGTGGTGGGCATCCTGGGCCACGGCTACTGGCCAGTGGCCCGGCCCCAGTTCGCCGTCATCGTCATGGAGTACGTGGACGGGCGCCGGCTGGACGAATGGGCCGACGCGGAGAACCCCACGGCGCGACAGGCGGCGCGCGTACTGTTGGGGGTGGCGCGGGCGCTCGCCGCCGCCCATGCGGACGGGGTGGTGCACCGGGACGTGAAGGAGGCCAACGTCATGGTGCGCGACTCGGATGGCGTGGCCAAGCTGGTGGACTTCGGCATCGGCGACTACGCGGGCGCGCGTGAATTGACGGCGGACATCCTCCCGCCCGGGACGGTGGACTACCGCGCCCCGGAGGCGTGGCGCTTCCTGCGCGCTCATCGCGAGGCGCCGGACGCCCGGTACACGGCGGGACCGGCGGACGACTTGTGGGCGCTGGGGCTCGTCGCCTACCGGCTGCTGACGGCGCGCTTCCCCTTCGATGGCGAGGATGCCGCCAGCTTCACGGAGGCGATTCTCTCCAGCGCGCCCACGCCACCGCACGAGGAGAACGAGCGCGTGCCCCGGGCGCTGGGCGACGTGTGCCTACGGCTCCTGGAGAAGACGCCCGAGACGCGCACGCCGAGCGCCCAGCGGCTCTGCGAGTCCCTGGAGGAGGCGCTCCGTGGCGCCGACGCGACGTGGGACGTACCGCTCTGCGATGCCTATGCCGAGGACTCCGCGACGACGGAGGGGGAGGACCTCGACAGCTTCGAGCAGTGGCGGAACGAGCCCCGGCACCGTCCCCGCCGGGGCCAACGCCTTCCCCTGAAAGTGGCGCCAGTTGGGGACGCGAATGCCGCGACAACCGTGCGTGTGGCGCCCGTGAAGCGCGGAGCGTTCCGTGCATGGATGGCGTTCGCCCTGGTGCTCGTCCTGGCGGGGGGGCGTGTGGGGACTCGGGATGTCGCGCGTCTCCATCCGTCAGGAAGTAGCGCCCTCCGGCAAGCCGCCTCAAGCTGACCGCGCCGCGGCTCCCACCGGGCCGGAGACCACCGCCGCGGTCGTCGCGCTCCCCGCGACGCTTCAGGAGGACTCAGCCACCGTGACGATGCAGCCGGAAGACACCCTGCCCCCTCAGTTCCCCTCGAAGCCCGCGAAGAAGGGCATGCGTGTCATGGCCCGTGCGATGAGCACGGCGGCGGCTTGCACCGCGCTCGCATGCCCCGGGCCGCAGGTGCGCCCGCCTCCGCCGCCAGAGCCGTGTCCGGTGGGGGCGGTGAAGGCCATGGAGAAGCTGAGCATCACTCCAGGTGACAAATTCCATGCGGTCTTCATCGACGGCGTTCCGACGTACATCTCGGTGCGGGAGGGGCCAACGCAGTTGCTCCTGGGTGGCACTTGGGGAGACATGCCGAGCAGCACGGTGCTGTCTGGCCGGCTCATCGTGAGGGAGCGCGTGTATGGACGCCTGACCTGGGCAACGACGCCGGCAGGGGACAGTTTCCCCGTGTGCATGGAGGTCCTCGCGGAGGAAGGTGACCGGGGCATGGCCCGCGAGCCTGGAGACAACTCACCCTCCAGTGCCCGGATCTTCACGACCGGCCAGGTGAAAGCGGTAAGCGAGTTCGAGTAGCAGGATGACCCGGGAGCCATCGTCGAGTGTCTTCTTCCTCTTTCGTCGTGCTCCTTGGGCTCGTGCTCGCGAGTGGAGCGTCGGTCGCTCAATCAGAAGCTGATGGTTCGTCGCCGGGCGTACGCCGGATTGAGTTGGCTCCTGACGCCCCCTCCTCCGCGCACGAAATCGCGATCAGCGCTCACCTTTCGACGACGTTCCTCTTCGACTCCGATTTGAAGCGCGACGCAGTCGAACTGGAGGGCCGGGACCACTTCTCCCTCGTGGATGTAGGGCAGACCACTTTGAGGTTGGTGCCTTCAGCCCGTTTGAATGCTGGGGAGAGGTTGCATCTGGTCGTGCGTTTCCGGGATGGGTCGGCGCCAGTCAGTGCCTCGTTCCTTCTCCGGGCGCATCCCGCGAAGGCAGACCCTCTCATCGAGGTCTATCGCGGCATCCGGACGATCGAGACGTACCAGCAAGAGATCCGGGAGGTTCGTGCGGAGTTGATGCGCTGCCAGGGCGAGGTCGCGCGACTGGTGGCCGAGCAGAATGCTCCGGGCGGGCTGTCAGGCCTCGTCTCGTCCGGTGCTCTGGACGAGCATGGCGTGACCGGACGACTCGTGACCAAGGACGTCACCCCTGCGGCTGGGGACGCTCTTGCGGCAACCTCCGTCAAAAGCTACCGGTCCGCGACGGGGGTTGCTGTCGAGGTCAGACTGAAGCTGCAGCGGGGTGCTCCTCCATGGGTCGCGAAGGGGGCAACGCTTCGGGGCAAGACCGGAGCGGAGTTGAAGGTGCTTCGGCTCTGGCAGCAACAGCCCATCTCAACAGGTGAGTTCGTGCCCGTCGTGGTGGAGGCCGACGCTTCAGGGGCGGCCCAGGGAGCCTTCTCCCTCAAGCTGTGGGAGGAAGACGGGCCGCGCACGATCACGCTCGGCAACGTGAGGTTCCCGTAGCGGCTTCCGCTTCCAGTCAGGCCTCCTCATCGGGGAGGAGCGTCCGGAGAAGCGCGTCGTCAGGACCGAGCGGACGCCAGCCAGCGGGCGGTGGATTGGCGAAGAGAGCGTCACTAGCGCGGTCAACACGCTCCTGGTGTGTTTCCGGGGTGTAGGCGAACCACTGGCCGAGAGCTATCGCAACTTCCGTTCGTGCCTCTCCTTCCAGCGCGACAGGCCAGCCACTGGGGAGACGTTCGTACAACTCGCGCACGAGCTGCCCACGCACCAATCGAGTGAGCCTCTTGTTGCGTTCAGCCTCGGCGACCAGCCCCTTGAAAACCTGAACACCCGCAACGTCATCCGGACCAAGCTCCTCTGCAAGTGCGACAAGGGATGCGGTGGGACGGTCCTCGGCAAAGGCAGTGACCGAGCCGTAACCTCGCTCACGGACTCGCTCATACATGCGGGCTATCCAATTCCCCTGCCACGAACGCCCATCGGTCATCGGCTCCTCCCTTGGGTGAATTTCATCGGGATGTCGTAGCTCCTCATGTTCTCCGCGACGATCCGCAGGATCGTATTCCGCGTCAACTTCTGGCCCTCCCTGCGTTCGGCTCGTTGTAGAGCATCCATGATCCTCCTGTTCCACTCATCAGGCCACATGCGCCCCAGCTTCCAGTTCCCCCCTCCGTGAATCGCCTCATGGTGAGACCGCTCCAGGCGGACACAGAACTGGTCGATGTCCATGTCGCCCTTGAAGCCGCGCTGCTCGAACCACTCGCGGTGTTCTTGCGGCAGCACATGGTGCTTCGGGGCATCCGACATTCCCGCCCCCGCCCTGCCCGTTACCCGCATACCGCGCACCTCGGGGCTGTCCCCCAGCGCTTCGCGCACGCCCTTGGGTAGGTCCTGCTGCGCCTGGGCCATCGTGACCTGCCCGCCCTGAATGAGGACGGCCGCGCCGACGGCAGGCACGGAGATGACGCCCGCCTGCACGAGCCTTCGCATCATCTCCACCCACTCGGCGGAGACCACCAGCCGCGAGCCCACCATGACGCCGCCTGAACTCATTGCCAGGCCCACGCCGAGCGCCGCAGGGGCCGAGGGTGGCACGCGTGGCAGGGCCATCTTCATCGTGGAGAGCATCGTGACCATCTCCACCGCCTGCATCGCCGCGAGGACCTGCCCGCCAAGCTTCAGGGTCTCGCGGGTCTCCCGCTGGAGCGTGTCGAACTCACGCGTCAGCTTCCCCATCAGCTCGGGCATCGCGGTGGTCGCTGCCTCCACCCGCTCTGGGTCCAGTGAGGCGAGATCCGTCAGCGTGGGCTCCATCAACCCCTGCACGCGATGAAGGTCCACGAAGAGTTTCTCGGCGCTGCACATGGGGCAGTTGCGAAGCACGGCGTCCGCGAGATGCAGGAAGTCCCCCCAGGTGGCCAAGAGGAGCGTCCCGAACTGGGCCGCTTGGAGCTTCGGCCCCGTCATGCGCAGCAGGCCCAGCTCCATGTCCGTGTCGCCAACTTCCGAGGCCGCTTCCGTCAACGCGGTGGCGCTCCCAAGCGCGCCATGAAGCCAAGTCGCCTGCTTGGAGCCCTGGTCGAGGTAGCGCGTGAAGACGCCAGTCAGGCTCCAGCCCCAGGGGTCCGGAGGACGGGCCGCCAGCTTGCTGAACGCGGCCTCGACGCGGGTCAGGGATCCCTTCACGTCTTTCGTCGCGTCGAGGACTGCCTGTCGCGTCAATGCACTGTTCCGGACCCCGCCCCCGACAGCGCCGCCTCCCACGGAGGTCACGTCGTCACGTGGCCCCTGGCGGCGCAGCAACCGTTGATACCTCTCAGGCCCGGAGATGGCAGACGGAGGAGAGAGCAATGCGCGTGGGCGCTCATCGCTCGGAGCCTCTTCCCAAGTGGGCGCAGGAGCCCCGCGCGGCGCGTAGCTCAAGCTCCGGCCATGCCCGGGAGCACTCGGCACGGAGGCGCATCCCGTGGCCAGCAGCATCAGGGCCAGCAACAGGGCGTCAGCGCGCATTGTCCACCCCCAGGCCCACCGAGGCGAACGCCCCTGGCCGCAGCGTCCCCGCTGGCGTGGGGAACAGCAGCGTGCCGCCCGTCCCCATCGCGTAGAGCTTTCCGCCCAGCAATCGCCAGCGGACCTCGGCGGACCCCAGATAGCGCGCCCCGGACTGTCCCATGCCCACCCCGAGCCCCTTCAACGCCACTTCGAGGCTGCGCGCGAAGAGCTGCACCGCCACGCGCCCATCCACGTCGAAGCGGCCCCACGAGAAGGCCTCCGCGCCCAGCGACAGCTTCAGGTGCCTGGAGAGGCCGCCGTAGCGGACCGCGTCCCAGCCCACCTCAGCCTCCCCAAATGCTGAGTAGCCGTCCGGGAAGGAGGTCTCCGCCAGCGGAAATCCCTCCGGCCCCGCCACCTTGAAGCGCGCCAATTCGTAGTCCGGGCCGAAGAAGCCCTGCCGGAAGCCGCCGTGCTGCCTGCGCACCTCCAACCGCAGCCGCATGTCCAGCGTGGGCGTCACCGCATCGGCGCCCGCGCCCACCACCGCTCCCCATGCGCCGCCCGCACCGGGCCGTCCGCCCCAACCGGCAAGCAGGTGGGCCTCGAAGCCCGGCCGCACCACCACCACGGCGGTGCCGTCCAGATGCGCCAGCGTCACCGAGGGCGCGCGCCCTCCGGCCCTCCCCCAGTCATGCACGGCGGAGAGAGCCAGCGTGTAGCGGCCCTGCTCGCGGGGCTGGCCGAGGAGGACGTGCTGCACGTCCAGCGCGACTTCCACCCCCATGAGGCGCGCGCCCAGCACATCCGAAACGAACGCCTGCGTGTAGAGGGGTCCCAGCGTGCCGGTGAGGAAGCCGCCCGCCGGGTGGTAGTCGGGATTGCTTCGGTTGGAGTAGCGCCGCACGAGGTGCGCGGACAGCAGGCTGTAGGACTCCAGCGCCCCGAACCAGACGCCCACGGGCGCGTTGTTCGAGCCCAGCTTGAGGCCGCGCACCACCTGCCCGAAGTCCGAGAGGCTGTCCCAATCCTCCTTCCTCACGAGGCCCGTACCCTCACCTCCACCCCACAGACGCAGGCGCACCGGAGCGCCCAGGTTGAGGCCGAACCCAGCGCCTCCGTCGAAAACGAGGGTCGGCTCCACCTGCACGAACCCTTCATCCGTGCCCACGCCCGCGCGCGGCTGAAACGTCAGCGTCGTTGCCTCCAGGCGTGTCAGTGAAGACCAGGAGCGAGGCGGCTCCTTGGGGACCGAATCCTCGGAGTCAGGCGACGCCGTGGCCGCGCCTCGCAGGGAAAGGAGCCCCAGCCACAGCACCGCCCACCAGCGGTTGCCCATCGCTCGCGCCTCCTGACCGCACCCCGGTGCGGCGTGCAGAAGCTAGCCATAACCGTCGAGCCTGACAAACAGGTCAGACCAGGAAGGCACGGGCGCCCGGGACATGGAGGGAGATGAGAGTCAGGGCTTCAGCCCGTGGGCTGCCGACTCCCAGCCAGGCGCGCTCCAGGGCCTGGCACGGTCGTCACGTCGTCGGGGTGGCGCTTCGACGTGGCCTGCTTTCGTGAACCTCCACGGCTCGCGGGTGCGGTCGGAACCTTGTCCGGATGGGACGTGTCGAGCATGGGCACGGCAATCCCGCCCTCCTCGTCCGGCACTTCAATGTCCCAAAGCTGATTCTCCGCCTCCGCGAGGGCTTGCTGAACCTCCTTCACCGCGTCTTCACCCGAGCAGGGCGGCAACCGAGCCAGCCGCGCGCGCAAGAGGCCTTCCAATTCCGACGCCGTAGCGAAGCGCTCCGAGGGTTCGGGCCGCAGCAGCGTGCGGAGGATGTCGCGCAGGGGCACGGACAGCCCTTCCGCCGCTCGCTCAACGTCCACGGAGCGGTAGGACATGGCGCGCCGGTGGAGGTCCTCCGCGAAGGGCGGCAGCGTCAGCCCCAGGGAGAAGAGGTCCGCTCGTGGTCCACGCCGAGCACCATCTCGGCACCGTAGAGCCTGCCCGCCCCGGGACCCCACTGGCTGCCCACACTGTTGCACACGCGACGCCCCGGGCGCTCAGGCGATGGAGTCCACCACGCCCCCATCGACCCGCAGCGCGGCGCCGGTGGTGGCGGAGGCCTGGGGCGACGCGACGTAGACGATCATGTTCGCCACCTCCTCCACGCTGGACGGGCGGCGGAGGATGGAGCTGGGCCGGCTCGCCTGGATGAAGTCCACGGCGAGGTCCTCGAAGGACCGGCCCGACTTCTCGTGCTCCTCGCGGAGCATCGAGCGGACGCCCTCGGAGAGGGTGGGCCCCGGCAGCACGGAGTTCACCGTGACGCCCGTCCCCGCCATGCGCTTGGCCAGGCCTCGCGCGACGGACAGCTGCGCCGTCTTGGTGACGCCGTAGTGGATCATCTCCGTGGGGATGTTCAGCCCGGACTCGGAGGAGACGAACACCACGCGGCCCCAGCCCTGCTTCTGCATCCCCGGCAGGTACGCGCGCGACAGCCGCACGCCGGACAGGACGTTCGCCTCGAAGAAGTGGCTCCAGTCGTCGTCGGACACGTCGAAGAAGTCCTTCGGTCCGAAGATGCCCAGGTTGTTGATGAGGATGTCGCAGTGGGGGTGCGCCGCGACGAGCGCCGTGGTGGCCTTCGCCGTGCTCAGGTCCCCCGCGAAGCCCTTCACCGTGGCGCCCGGGGCCGCCTCGCGCACCGCCGCGATGGCCCGGTCCACCGACTCCTGCGTGCGGCCGTTGACGATGACCGTCGCGCCCGCCGCCGCCAGCCCCTTCGCCGTGGCCAGTCCAATGCCGGCCGTGGAGCCGGTGACGAGGGCAGTCCTTCCAGTGAGTTCGATGCGCATGGGGTGTCCCGGGAAATGAGGAGGGGGTTCTAACAATGGAGCTGGAGCGGCTCCTGGACGTCGCCCCGCGGCCTGTCCTCCACCGCGCAAGCCATCCCCGCTCTGTCCTGCCAGCAACGACAGACAGCGCTTCCGGACAGCGTCGATTTCCCTGACAGCCCTGTAGCATCCGGGCCGTTCGCGCGTTGGGGGGATTCGATGAAGATGGTCTGTGTTGGCGGAGGCCCTGCCGGGCTCTATTTCTCCATCCTGGCGAAGCTGTCCAACCCGAAGCACGACGTCACCGTCGTCGAGCGCAACCCCGCGGGCGTGACGTACGGCTGGGGCGTCGTGTTCTGGGATGACCTGCTGGACGACCTCTTCCAGAACGACCCGGTGAGCGCGCAGCGGATCGCCCAGGCCGCGGCGCGCTGGGACACGCAGGAGGTGCACCTGCGGGGCCGGTACGCGACGCACATTGGCGGCTATGGCTTCGCGCTGGGACGGGACCGGCTGCTGGACATCCTCATCCGGCGGGCGCGAGGGCTGGGCGTGGACGTCCGCTTCGAGCACGACGTCACGGACCTCTCCGCGTTCATGGATGCGGATCTCGTCGTCGCCTGTGACGGCGTCAACAGCCGGCTGCGCCAGCGCCACGCCCATCACTTCCAGACGCACGTGGAGGAGGGACGCAACAAGTACATCTGGCTGGGCACCAACAAGGTGTTCGACGCCTTCACCTTCGCCTTCGAGGAGACGCCCGCCGGCTGGCTCTGGTTCCACGGCTACCGCTTCAACAGCGAGACCAGCACCTGCATCGTGGAGTGCCAGGAGGCGACCTGGAAGGCGTTGGGCTTCGACGCGCTGGGGCCGGATGAGACGCTGCGGAAGCTGGAGGGCATCTTCCAGAGCCGGCTCCAGGGCAAGTCGCTGTTCAACCAGCTGAAGGGCATGGGCCGGGCGCCGTGGCTCAACTTCAAGCGCATCACCAACGAGCGCTGGTACCACGACAACCTGGTGCTCATGGGCGACGCCGCGCACACCACGCACTTCTCCATCGGCTCCGGGACGAAGCTGGCCATGCAGGACGCCATCGGGCTGGCGCGGCAGCTGCGAGCCCATCCGGACGACCTGCCCACCGCGCTGGAGGCCTATGACGAGGAGCGGCGCGCCTCCCTGCTGGCCATCCAGTTGGCGGCGCGCAGCAGCTCCGAGTGGTTCGAGAACGTCCCCAGCTACGTGGACCAGGACGCGACCCAGTTCGCCTACTCGCTGTTGAACCGCCGGGGCAGCTCCGTGTGGAGCTACCTGCTGCTCATGGCCAGCCAGCAGCCGTCGCTGCGGGGCGTGCTGCGCAAGCTCCACTCCTCCAAGCAATGGGTCCGGGAACAGCGCCGGGGCCGCGGCGCCGTGGCCCTGAGCCTCCCGCCTCCAGGTTAGGGAGACGTCGCGGCGTCCGGCGGGGGCGGCGTGGCGACGAGCAGGCCGTGGGAGCGGTTATCCGCGGTCTTCGCCCACGAAGCCTCGAAGTCCTTCCACGAGTAGACCTCCTCGCGGTTCTGGAAGGGGTTGTAGACGCGCACCGTCCACTCGCCGTTGGCGCCCTCCTCCACCGCGCGGACGTTCACCCAGTGCGCGGTGCCGGACGCGCTCAGCTTGCCGTCCGCCTTGGTGCCTGTATCGATGTCCACCAGCGCGACGAGTGTGTCGCCGTTGGCGAGGAACCGCGCGAACTCCTCGGGAGGGAGCGCCTTCTCCGCCTTGTATTTCGAGGACCAGCCCGCGGCCTCGTACATCTGCATCAGGTCCGCGTTGTCGGTCGTCCCTCCGCCATTGAGCAGGTTCGCGCTCGTCGCGCCGTCGGAGTCCTTGAAGAGGGCCAGCGCTTCATCGGGCGGCAGCCCCATTGACGCACCCACGGCCAGCGGACCGCACAGGTTCTTGTGGGACGTGCGCCAGCCGTCGCCCAGCATCTGATGGAGGTTGAGGTACTGCGCGGCGGAGTTCGGGTTCACGGCGAACTCGCGCCACTGATCCACCTTTCCACGGCCCAGCGAGCTGTCCGTGCCGAGGAAGGGATGATCCACCCGCACGCCGCCTTCGGGGACACCCTTGAAGAGGAGCGACGCGTGCTCGTGCACCGCCGCCTGCCATTCTTCACGGAAGAGGGACTGCTTGCCCTCGGGCGGAAGGTGGTTCCACACCAGGGGGTCCACGGAGGGCGGCGGTGGGCCGTTGACGTCGAACTCCGGCATGGGCCAGGTCTTCGCCACCACCGCCTCCCAGCCGTCCAGGCGGACTTCATCGCGGGCCGCCTGAGACAGTTTCGTCCAGACGTGGACCTCGATCTCAGGCGGGTTCGTTCCGTTCGCCAACCACGCGGGGACCGGGGACTCATACGGAGGAAGCGGCGGCGGAGGCGGCGGCGGGGCATCCGTTGGCTGGGTGAAATCCTCGAACACCCAGCCCTGGGTGCCATTCGCCAGCTCCACTTTCAGCCAGGTGCCGGCCTCGTTCTGGTCGATGACCTTCAGCTTGTCGCCCGCAACCAACCCTTCGATGATGCCGAAGCTCGTGCCTGCGTCACTCCGGAGGTTGATGTTCCTGTCCGGTGAAACCCAGCGCTCGCCGTCCGCCACCTGCCGGTCCGCCACGCCGGACAGTCCCAGCTTCTGGATGAGCGCTTCGCGCTGGGGCCCCGGGGGCGTGGAGAGGACCTGCTGCATCTTGCCCGCCGGCACCGGGACGGGCTGCGAGTAGCGCGGGTGCATCGCCTGCCACTGGCCCAGCGTCTCGTAGCGCACCGTGGGGTGGTTGGGGTCCACCACGGAGCCGTCCGGCTTGCGCACCAGGGCGTGCCCCACGCCGTCGCTCGCGTCACGCATGAGGACGATGGAGTCCCCCGGCCGCGCCAGCCCCACCGCCTTCTCCAGGCAGTTGGCGCTGCCGTCTCCCAGCCGCTCCGTGTGCAGGTTGCTCGCGGGCGCGGGCGCGGCGTCGAACGTCGACACCGCCCCGAACGGCCGCGGCTGGGGCGCGGGCTGGAGCGTGGGCGCCTTTCCGGCCGGAGCGGGCAGGGGCTCCGGGCGAGGAGGTACGGCCAGGGGCAGGAAGCGCGAGAACTGGATCATCGGGAGCTGCCTCGAAGATGAAAACGTCGTTTCCCCAAGTCACGCGGAGCCGCGCCCGAATTGAATTAAGCCGAGTTAAACGTGCGTCCCAGCCGGCCGCCCCCGTCGCGTCACCCGCGCCGGAGCGGCGCTAAGGTGCCGCTCCATGCGCGAGTCGTGGACAGGTGGGACGAAGCTCCTGGCGGCGGCGAGCCTCGCGGGCGCGGTGGGCTTCCTCTTCGTCATGGACGTGGGGCCCCGGGAGGCGCGGCTCGTCACCAAGGCGCTGCCCATGGTGTGCCTGCTGCTGTGGCTGTGGCCCGCTCGGGGGCGCTACGCGCGGCTCATCTTCGCGGGGCTGGCGCTGTCGCTGCTCGGCGACGTGCTGCTGGAGGTGAGCCGGGACCTGTTCCTGCCCGGCCTGGGGGCCTTCCTGCTGGCCCACGTGGGCTACACCGCCGCGTTCCTCTCCGTAACGCGGCGGGGGTCCCTGCTTCGTGCCCTGCCCTTCCTGCTCCTGGCCGTGGGCGCTGGCGTGGCGCTGTGGCCCGGCCTGGGCGGGATGGCGCCGCCGGTGACGGCCTACGTCGCCGTCATCTGCACCATGGGCTGGCGCGCGGCGGCCATGATGGGCGCTCCGGCGCTTCCTCGACGCGAGCAATGGCTGGCGTTCGGGGGCGCGCTGCTGTTCTCCGCCAGTGACGGGCTGCTCTCCATCCGGCTCTTCGTCACGCCCCTGCCCGGCCTGGGCTACGCCGTCATGCTGCTGTACTGGGCCGCACAGCTCTGCATCGCGGCCTCCGCGCGCGTGGAGCACGCTCCGGCCGCAGTGCCTATATCCTCCAGCAGTCCCACCTGACTCCTGGAGGTCTCATCCATGTGGCGTTCCCTGATGGTTGCGGCGATGTGCGCTGTCGGTCTCACGGCTTGCGGCGGTAGCGCCGACGCGGATGTGGACCTGGGTTCCCAGGAGCAGGGCCTCGCGTGTGAGACCGGGACCGGCTACTGCCGGGGTAGCACGACGTACTGCAACAGCTTCTGCTTCTGATTCCCCGGCGCACCGCCGGATGCGGAGCCCCACTGCTTCGCATCCGGTGGGGCCTACTCGTCGAGCAGGTCCGCCACCGCGCTGTTCCTGTCCAGGGGGTCCTCCTCCGCCATCTCCCGGAGGACGGCAATCACCCGCTCCAGCATCCCCCTGCCGGCGAGGGTCTTCACGTTGCTTTCATTGAGACGCTCGAAATAGAGGCCCTCCTCCTTCAGGCGCTGGACGGCGGCACTGCCCACATCCAACCGCTGCTGCTCCGCGAGCCGCCTCCGCTCTTCCGCCTCGCGCTTTTCTTCCTCCAGGACGGCCACCAGCCTCCGGTGCCACGTCACGGGGAAGGAGGTGCTCCGGCACCGGAAGCCACCTTCCTGCTCGAGCATGTATGACAGTGCGTCGGAGAAACGCTCGCGCATGGGGACGGGAGCGATGTCCACCTCCGACAGCGCCTTCTGGAGCCACTCGAAGGCACGCGCGGCCAGCTTGTGCCTTCCCTTCCGGTCGTCGTGCACGACGACCACCTTGTCCGGCGCCAGGGCAATCCCATTCACGAAGCAGAAGTAGTTCTCGGCCTGATGCGTGTGGTAGCGGTCCACGTGCGCGCTATTCACCTTGAGGGGGAAGGCGCCCACGACCTCCACGACCTTGAAGGCATGCTTTTCGAGCAGCGCCTTCGTCCGGGCATTCACGGCCCCGTACTTGTCCTGAAGCGCGGCGATGTCCTTGAGCATCGCCTCGCGCCCCGGCAGCTCCTCCGCGCTGAAGCTCTCCACCAGCCGGTGCTGCTCCGTGAAGCTGTGGAGCGCGAACGCGCCGTTACCCACGTAGAGCATCTGCATGTCGATGTGGTAGGCCCACTGCGGGACGAACAGGACGCGCTTCTTCCTCGAAGTGTGGTCCTCCGACCCGGACAGCTCCCCCAGCAACGTCCGCCGGATGCGGGCCTTGGCGTTCTTCCACAGCAGGTACTGCTCGGGGTCGTAGCCCGACTGCTCGGCGCGCTTGAGCAGCTTCTGCTCCTCGAAGTCCGTGGACTGGACCGTCATCTCCTTGCCAAAGGTCTCCGCGTGCCAGACGCCGTACAGCCCCAGCTCTCCCACCACGAACCGCAGGAGCCCCTTCTGGTCGCGCGCCGCGATGATGTTTCCGCCCGCGACCGGGACATCATGGAGGCCAAAGCCTCCCTTCTTCGCGATGCTCAGGGTCGCTTCCGGATCCATCACCTTGATGCCATCGAACATCTCCCTGGCATCCAGCGCCTCGTTCTGGGAGCGGGCGTTGGCCTTGAGCACGGCGCCGCCCCCCATCTTCGGGACACCCGTCCGGGGCCTGAAGGATCCCCTCATCTAGCGAGTTGATCAGCACACGCTCGCTCGGCGGCTGCGTGCGAAGGCGCTGGTATCCGCGCAAAGAGGCAGCCACCATGACGCGCAAGGTGGCCATCGACGAAGAGCAGGTGCGGGGGTTCCTGACGGAAGTGTTCGAGGAGGACCTGCACGTCAAACGAATCCTCTCCCTGTCGCACGCGACGCTGGGGGCGGTGCAGGCGGCGAGCCTGTCGGTGGCGGCCATCGGCAAGGCCATGGCGTGG